>NZ_JASMWN010000040.1:0-19600 GCF_032595355.1 Sedimentitalea todarodis
ATCTTTTGATCCTGATGATGTTCCGGCACGGGCTGCGCGTGTCCGAAGCTATTGCCTTGCGTCGCGATGATGCCGACCTGGCGCAATCGCGGCTCTGGGTGACGCGGCTGAAGAACGGGCTCAGCGTGGAACACCCGGTCGAAGGCGACGAGCTGCGCGCTCTGCGTCGCTGGCTTGCCATGCGCGACGATGCCCTACCCTGGCTGTTTATCTCCGAGCGCCAACAGCCGCTGACTCGACAGGCGGTGAACTATATCGTCGGCATGGCTGGAAAACGCGCCGGACTCGGTCGCGCTCATCCGCATATGCTGCGGCACTCTTGCGGCTTCGCGCTGGCCAATCGCGGATATGACTTGCGGCTGATCCAGGATTACCTCGGGCATCGCGACCCCCGGCACACGGCGCATTATACGCGCACCGCCGCCAGCCGGTTCGATGGGCTGTGGTGAGAGTGGCTGGGCACGCGGGTTTGGACTGTCATACAATGTGCCGACCAGGATCCATGCGGCCATGTAAAATGCGCAGGACGCGGATTCCTTCTGCGACCTGTCGATAGTAGATGGCATGGGAGACGCACTCGTAGCGGTGCAGGCCCTTGCGCACAAAACTGTAGTCCGCCCCGAAGCTTGGGTTTGCGGCTGCAGTTTCGATTTTTCCGTTAAGCGTTTCGACGTAGTTTTCGGCTTTCGCCATGCCGAACCGCTCAATTCCGTAGAGAAAGATGTCGATCAGATCGCGCTCAGCATCTTCTGTGAATTCAACCCTGACCACGCAGCAAGCCCTTTTGCCGGGCTTCATTCCGCGCCGTATCCAGTATCTCGGGCAATGAACGCTGGCTGATACCGCTTGCTTCTGCCCGATCGAGCATATCGCGCAGCTCCCTGATCGCGGTTTCCCTACGATCCTGATCACGGCGCACTAGGTCGCGGAAATACTCGCTGACGTTGCCGTAGCGGCCGGCGTCGATTTGGGCTTCGACCCAATCGTTCATCTGATCTGGCATCGAGATGGTCAGTCGGGACATGATGTGGCCTCCAGCTCTTTACTCATAACAGATCATAATAGTTCATATTCCAGCCTGCAACCTTCTCCCACGTCCCGTTACGATACTGTCCGCCTCCTACATCGGCATTCTGGTTAAGAGGTCCGAGGAAATAGATTCGGGCTGGATGCGCATTAATGAAATAAACTCTAGAGTTATAGATAAAGTTATCATTGACTTTAAAGTTATTGTTTTTCACTATGGTTGGCATGTATGTCATTACCTTCGCAAACCCGAAGGGCGGATCGGGGAAAACGACTTCCGCCATGCTTCTTGCTGAACAGATCGCCCTTTCGGGCGGTCGGGTCTCCATTCTCGATCTTGATCCAAATGCCAATATTCTCGCTTGGTCTGAAGGCAGGAGGGCGGACGGGCGCGATGTGCCTTTTGTAGTTCATGCGCGCCCTCTACCTGAAGACACCGTTGAGCTGATTGATCGCCTCTCCGGCGAGGTAGATTACTTGATCATCGACCTAGAAGGATCGAAGGATCAAATTGTCACCTTTGCGCTTTCCCGGACGGACCTTTGCGTTATCCCGCTTGATGGTTCGCCCATGGAAGCTCGGCAGGCCGCAGCGGCCGTTCGGCTTGTGCAAACCACATCGAGTATGATCCGCGCGCCAATCGCGTATTCGCTGTTGTTCACGCGGACCAACGCGGCCTTCCAGACCACGGATGAGCGCGATGTGCGACAGGAGATGGCGATCAACGAAATCCCAACATTGCCAATCCGCATCGCAAAACGCGCGCCCTTTACCCGCATCTTCCGCGACGGGGTGCTTCTGGCGGAATTGCCCGACATCGTCACGAAGGAGCACGAAGGCAAGACTGCATCTGTTACCGATAAGGCCATGAAGCAGGTAGTCGGTGCCATCGAGAACGCACGTGACTATGCCCAGGCTGTCATTCATGCCCTCACAAAAGAGAAGAAAGTATGAGCAAGTACGGATTTGGTGGCGGAATCGAACTCCCCAAGCCCTCGGGGCCTTCCAAAACGCGGCCCAAAGTCGAACCGGATTCTGTTGAGAAGGCTGTCGAGGCTGGCAAATCCTTGGGTTTTGTCAGCCGAGAAGCCTTCACGCGACTGAAACCTGGCCCGAAGCGCAAAGAGCCTCAGGACAAGGTTTCAATTCCGGGCCCCAAGCGTGTTGTCGATCAATTCCGGGCGTTCTGCCGCGAGCGCAATCTGACGCTCTGGCAGGGCCTTGAACTATTGTTGTCGGAGAGGCGAAACGAGTCCGGCTAAGGTCTACCGCGCCTTTCGAAGACTTTCCTGCAGAACCCGATGAAAGCAGCGTTGGGATTGCGGGGCGGTTCCGTCATCCACCCTCGCCATTCCTGTTCGAGGACATGCACATCCCATCCCGGCGCGACCGTCCGCGCGTCATGGTAGGCTTCAGGGTCGAGCCGAATGTACGGGAGGGCAGGGGCGGTAGTTCCATACTGATCACTCCGCCGATTGGTGAAGATCACCATGTCGCCTTCCAATCGAACGGCATAATCCGGCATGTGGGCATGTTGCCCATCTTGGCGCACGATGTTCATGACTAGGCGGCGAAACTCCTTTTCAGTGGAGCTGGAACCGCATTTGGCTCGCAGCTTTTCCAGCCCGATCTTCCATCCCTTTTTTACCCCGCAATGCTTGCGAGCGAGCTCATATATTCGTCTCTCCAAGGGCTTGCGCAGGCGAAAATAGTCGCGGTGTAGGGTAAGAACTTCACGATGCCGGATGGCATTGAACACCCAATCCGAAAGCCTGATTTCTACTTCCTGCATCCGTCCGTCACGTGTCTCTCGAACGATCCTGAACCGGTCGATCAATCCGAAACCATCGAACTCTTCCTTGCCGCCGGTGATTAGGTTCGTCGTGATCACGGTACCCTGTAGGCGTTCCAGCGCAGCCTTGAGTTGTTCGTAGCCCCGTCCGTCCGTTCCACGATTGGTAGCCTTCAATAGGTCATATGCCCTGAAACGAATAGTCGGACTGACCTCACGTTCCTCATTCAGAGCTGCGATGCATTGGCTGATACAATAGATCAGAACGTCACGGTCATGGACCGTCGCCAACCCCTTCACAGAAGGGGTAACCTCAACGAAGTTCTGCCCATTTTCATATCGGCGGATGTGCCGATCTGGCTTCGTTGAAATCGAGAAGATCGGGTGCTCCATCGATGCCATATCGCCCTTCGGCGCGGCATCGAAAATATCGCAGACGAAGAAGTCTGCCTGCTGCATCCGATCCGGCAAAAGCGGAGATCGTGAATTCGTGTTATCACCCACCATGTCCGCACATTCGTGTTTTCACACACTGCGGTCAAGAGATTCGTGTTATCACCCACCATTTTTCGTGTTATCACCCACCAAATTTCGTGTTATCACCCACCGGAGATGTGTGGAAATCATTTACTATCAGATGGATAGGATCAGATAGATGACGCGTAACACTAATTTAACACATATATAACACCCGGGTTTTCTCTGGACGTGCTCAAAGAGCACTGTTTCGCTCCTCGGATCCTGTGCGCGGTGCCCAGAAAACCAAGAAGAAGCGGGCTACAGGCAGAGCCTTCCCATTTCACTCCCTGACGATGACACAGAAGGTGATCGGACTATTCTCATCGATGTTTGTCCTAAACTCAGCGCCGATGAAGGTGCAGGGCCATTGCCAGCCCCGGGGCAAGGCGGGGATCACAAAGCTGGCGAAGAGGAAGGCGGCGATCAAAGCGGCTGAGAAGACCAGCGGCAATCCCAGTGCCGCTCTGCGGGTGATCTGCTGCCTGCGGGCCTCGTAGGCCTCTACGGTGCGTCTCAGCGTCTCCAGGGCAGTCTGTGAGGCCATGGCACCCTCTCGGGCCCCTTTGCCTGCCGCCAGCTCTGTGGCGGCGCTCAGACGGCCCACACCCCGCGCCGTGCTGTTGTCAATCTGCTGCGGCATTCCCTTGAGCTGGTCATCGGTGATCTTGAGCCACGTTGCCAGCGCCTCAAACGTCAGGGTGTTCTGCGCGACCTGCTCATCCGAGACCCCCATGCGGGCGTCCAGTTCATCCAGGGTCGCGATGAACGCCTTGGCGCTGTCGCCGCCATTCTCGCTGATCTCCTTGTGGAAGACATCACGCAGACTGTCCCAGCCTTCCGAGCTCTGTCCCGCATCCGTGGCTCTACTCATGGCCGTCTCTCCATCCGGACGCCCCCGTCACGTTCCGCAGCACCATCGGCTTCAGCCTCCTGCCCGCCAGCCTGGTCCGTTGCGCCGGTCCCTTCGCCTCGTTCCCCCGACGCCCGCCCGGTCCCGGAGCTGACGTCTCCGCCTGAACCACCACCTGCGTTCCCCTCTGCCTCCGGGGCAGGGGGAGACCATCCCTCAAACGCCTTCCGGTCCTGCGCCCGGGCAAGACCCGCGACCAGAGACATCAGCAACCTGGTCACCTCCGGATCCCGGCTGGCCTTTTCGATCAGTGCGCCGCCGAGGATGATCTTGCGCCGGGCATCGAGCTTGCGGTCCTTCGCGGCCTTTCGAGCGCGGGCGGATTGCAGCCGTGCCTTGGCCTGCTCATACTGTCGTTCGAGCTTTTCCAGATTGGGGTCAGCCATGAAGAGGGTTCCTTTGGAGAGGTCATCGCGCTACGTTGGGATGGGCTTACCATGAAAGCTCTTGAGATTGAATGGCGCACTTATGCAAACTCTGCACTCACTTCGTTCTTTCCGAGCTTTGCGTGCGGTCTCCCAGGGGCAAAGCCCCCGCCGACGGCGTCCCCATCCAATGCGACCTCGCGCATTGGACAGAGAGGCGCTATCCGCCCTCTCAAACTCTCCAGAACCAATCTGCGCGATTGGATTGCGTACCGGGCTGACGCGCCGCCAGGACGCCCGGGGCACCTTGCGGGTGCTTGGTCTGCTGGTGGCGGTGTCAGCCCGGCCGCTCCGGAACGGTGGGTCCTATGACCCTGTTCCCGAGCGGGTTTGCCGCGCGGCGCTTGTTCGGCAAACGGCCCTGTCTTACCCTCTCCCTGTCACCACCTGTGTGGCTGGGCAGGGGGAGGGCCTGGACAGGGCAAGCACCGGCTTGGCGTCCGTGTGGTCGCCTGCACCGCTGCTGCCTTTTGCTCCGCCCGCCCAGCGGTGTGGGGCGCGGCGGGCGGAGCAAAAGGGACGTGCCTGCGTACGTGCCCCTTCTCCTGATCACACCCGGTCCCATCCCGGGTGGCTGGCGATCGGAGAGGGTCGCGTGGCATCTGCGGCGCTGTCCGGTTTGCGGCGAGGGTAGGGCGCGTGGCGAGCTACCATCTCAGCGTCAAGACCGTGAAGCGCAGCGTCGGGCGTACCGCCACGGCGGCTGCCGCCTATCGTGCTGGCGAACGGCTGTCCTGTGAGCGCGAGGGCCGGGTGCATGACTATACGCGCAAACAGGGCATCGAGGAGACCTTCATCCTGGTACCGGCCGGCGCGCCTGCCTGGGCGTCGGATCGCGCCGGCCTGTGGAACGCGGTGGAGGATCGCGAGACCCGGCGCAATTCCGTCACGGCGCGGGAGTGGGAGCTGGCTTTGCCGTCGGAATTGACAGCCGAGGGACGCGCGGATCTGGCGCGCGGCTTTGCCCAGGCATTGGTGGACCGCTACGGCATTGCGGCGGATGTTGCCCTGCACGCGCCGCACCGCGAGGGGGATCAGCGCAACCACCATGCGCATATCCTGACCACCACCCGTGTACTGGCGTCAGAGGGGCTGACCGACAAGACGCGCATTCTGGATGCGGCCAAGACCGGCGGGGCGGAGATCGCGGACATGCGCGGTCTCTGGGCGCAGATGCAGAACGCGGCGCTTGAGCGTGCGGAAATTGAAGCGCGTGTCGATCATCGCTCGCTGGAGGATCAGCGCGAGGCGGCGCTGGAGCGCGGCGAGGAGCTGGTCGCCATGACGCTGGACCGCGATCCGGAGATCAAGCTGGGGCCAGCGGCCAGTAGTATGGAGCGCAAGGCCATCCGTGAGGCCGAGCGGGACGGCACCGAGTACGAACCCGTCACCGAGCGCGGGGCGCAGGTGCATGGGGTGCGCCAGCAGCGCAGTCTCATGGCTGACCTGCTGGAGCGGATGGTCCAGGCCCGGGAGGCCTATACTTCGGCACGGGAGGCCGATGCCAGCCGCCTGAGTGCCGCCACCGAGGCGGCGCGGACGCTGTTTTCCGGGGCAGGGGCCAAAGACTTCGCAGCCAACTTCACACAGGCCTATGAGGACCGTGAAGCCGAGCGGCAGCGGGTGTTGGACGCCGAAAGGGCGCAGGCACGCGAGGCGGAGCGGGTGGCAGCGCTGGAAGCTGCACGCGGGCAGTTTGTCGAGAGGATCGCCGAAGCCTGGCAGGACAGTCGTGAGATCGAGGATCTTGATGTCGCCAAACAGCGTCAGCAGGTGCTGGTCTCACAGGTGAAGCAGGCCGCCGAGCGGCTCGGTTGTGAGTTCGACGATATCGCGAGGCCCGTCAATACCCGCGCAAACGAGATCAAAGAACAGCGCGAACTGGAGCTGGAAAAAACACGGCATATCGGCAGAGATATCAGCGATGGCTGGGGGCTGTGAAGAAAGACGGAGTTCAGTTTTTTGGCCCCGCCGTCGATTTTCCAGCGCGAACATCAGGGTTGATCGAGAGGCGGGAACAATTACCATAGCGTGTAATTGATGATTCCATGCGCTCTATGATTTATTTTCGGATTCCAGATTTTCCGGGATTTTTAGTCTGGCGCGACCGAGCGGAATAGATTGTCCGCAAATGTGACGAGTTTGAGGGGATACCCGAATGTCTTTTGAATTTTCTGCGGCCCACCGGATCCCGTTCCGGATTCTGATATTTGCAGTGCTCTCTGTCATTGCGAATGCGGCCCTATCTCAATCGACGATGTCCTATGGCTACGATGAGCTGGGCCGGCTCGTCAGTTCCACAAACACCGCAGGACCCGATACGGGCTATGATTACGACCCGGCCAACAATCGGCTGACCTTCAGCGTTTTGGGGGCCGCTGCATCCGGAGCTGCACTGCCAGCCGCTTCGGAGACAGGTGCGCAATCGGCGCCCTCCCCGCAAAATGTCTCCGAACCGGTCTGCAGTCCAGTGAGCGGTTGTGCGGGCAAGTAACGCGCCATAGCGCCAGAAAAATCTTTCAGAAAAACGGGGTAAAGATACGATGCCGGGGATAGTAAAACTGTCGATTTTTGCTCTGACCGTTGCGTTCGCGGGGGCCTGGGGCAGTCCGCAGGCAGTGCAAGCGCAGGGTTCTGCGCCCGGGTTCTGGTCTGTTTCTCCGGAGCCGGTAACGCCTCAGGAAGCGGAGGCTTACTTCGATGCATTGCGGGATGCGCAAGAGATGGCCACCGGAGATACTCTGCCGGCTCCGGCAGCGGCCACCTCGCAGGTTGTGCCGGATGTTGCAGAGCTGGCGCGATCGCTTCGAAACAACATCGATCTGATCTACCAGTATGTCTACAACGAGATTGAGCTGACGCCGACCTATGGCTTGGCAAAGGGCCCTCTCGGCACGCTCCTGGACGGATCAGGAAACCCTTTTGATCAAACCAATCTGTTCATTCAAATGGCGGAATCCGCTGGGTATGAGGCCCGGTTCATTTATGGAGAAATCTGGCTGCCAACCGCGCGATTGAACACCTGGTTGGGAACGGTGGGCGGTCCGGAAGTGGGCGGTGAAATACTGGCAAAAGGCCATATCCCGGTCAGGTTCGTGACAGATCAAGAGGACAATCGCATTGGCGTTACCTTTCTGCACGCTTGGGCACAGGTAGAGATTGCGGGGGTTTGGTACACCTTCGATCCGTCTCTCAAGACGCATGAGGTGAAGACGCGTCTGGCGAATTTCAACTCGGTATTGGGCTACAAGAAATTTGGCGGCTGTGGCGGCGGAGTGACCGATCCGGATTGCGGCCTGTTCGGCGCGGCCAGTGGTACGTTGAACGGCAACAGGTTGTCCGGCATCAAATACACCCGTCTCGGGGACAAATTGGACGTCTATGCCGACAATCTGGTGTCACATATCCGTACGACCCTGCCCACAGCAACGATGAGCGATATTGTCGGTGGACTGGCAATTGTTCAGGTTGATGAGGCCCCGGTTCGTGAGACAAGCAATCCTAATCTCTTTCCCGGTACGACACCTGATATTGGCACCGACAGTATTGACACTGTTTACCGAACCCGCCTGCGTCTGACGAACGGCACGGATTGCACGTCGAGCGGTGAACTTTTCTACGCGGATGAGATCGATGCCCAGCGGCTGACGGTTTCGATGGCGGGCAACGCTGCTGCCGAATTGCGTCTGGACGGCGTTCTGAGAGAGACTTGGACAGTGTCGCCTGGCAGCATGACGCTGCATGCCTGTGCCGATCATCCATACCCGACCTCCTTCACCGGTCCACCCGTGCCGGGTTCTGGCCCTGGCGATCAGAACAACATCCAGATGTCGCTGGGTACTGATGACGGCAACATCTTCGCGATCCTCAACGGCTGGGGAGATATCGGCGGCGCGAGGCTGGCCTATCACAGGAAGCGGCAGAAGGAATATCTGATTGATGACGGACATTCTCTGACATCGGAGCAGGTGGCTGGTGAGGCCCTTCAGATCAATGCGGTGAGCTGGCTGGTTCAGTCAACGCAGGCGAGGCAGATCTCAAATGGCCTTTTTGAGATCTGGAGAATTGCGACACATGATATCGGAGTGGCCGGGCAAACCGCGTCGCCCTATGTCGACATCCCCGGATCTTCTGGAACATCGGCCTCACGAACTAGCGCAACGATTGACCGGGCCGCAATGGCGCTGGCGATGGCCGGCCCACGTTCTGCCTTCGAATCTACGACGATCGCGCAGTCGACCACGCATGATAACGAGGTTTCGACTGTCACTCTCTTTGCCGAGAACAACGGCAGCAATGGTGGCGGCGCGTTCTATGAAATCGCATCGGTCGGTGAACTCGATCAGGCTCGCGCCACACTTGAGAGCAACGGCTGGAGCAGCAGCCAACTCGACCATATCAGACAAACGCTGTCCTCTCAGCCACTGGGGCTCGATTACACGTTTTACCTGCCGGAAGACGGTACGATCGTCAGTGGGTCCTGGAGCGGGAATACGTACCTGAGCTATGGATCGAACTCCGATCAGACGCGAATTTCACTCGGCTACATAATCGGCGGGTCTCTGAACGGAGGGTTTGCCAAACAGCCACAGATCAAGGAGGACACCAGCCGGAATGCCGAGGAGCAAGGTACGATCCTGGGGTGGGCCTCGAATGCTGCCCATACGGTAGGGACTCTCATCAGTGATCCGGTCAATACCTTCACCGGCGATTACGTTTACGATTCCACCGATATGACGGTTGGCAGCCGGAGCTTTCCATATGGCCTGGGCTTGCAACGGTCCTATAGTTCCGGATCGCGCCTGCTGGACGGGCCGTTCGGCTATGGCTGGACACATAACCTGAACCTTGAAGCCAGCAGATACAGTGACAGTCTTCAGGGGCTGGGCGCGGATTCTCCGGTTGATGCGGCGGCAATGATCGTTGCGCTCTACCTCAGCAAACAGGTCTACAGCGCAGATCCCACGCTCAAGGAAGTGATCGTGGCGACGTTGCTTCAGGACTGGGGCACGCGGCATCTCTTTGACAACGCCGTCACTGTCGCGATCCCCGGCGCGTCCGAAACCTTCGTGAAGCTGCCCGGCGCGCTCGGGTTCAATCCGCCGAACAAATCAACCGCCAGATTGACCGAGCCGAACGAGGGTGTGTTCATCTACGAGACGCTGGATGGAAACACGCTGTCCTTTGACGGCGATGGCAAGCTCTCGACCTGGCAAAACGCCAACGGTTTTGATGTGACGTTGTCCTATGATGCTGAGACGCGCCTCGACCAGGTCTCAAACGAATTCGGGTGGACGCTCGACATCCAGTACGATGCCAATGGGCGGATCGACAACGTATCCGATACGCTTGGGCGATCGGTTTCCTATGACTACCAGGGGGACGGCGATCTCAAATCCTTTACCGACGCAGAAGGTAATACCACCGAGTATTTCTATAGCGCACGGGGGCGGATGACGCGGATCCGTTACCCTTCCTTTCCAAGCACCAACTTCGTGAAGAATGTTTATGACAGTCTGGGGCGGGTCATGGAGCAGACCAACCCCTCGACCGGAACTGACAATCCCTATCAGTATTTCATCGCCGGGACGCGCAGCGAAGAGGTTGATCCATACGGGAACAGTCGAATCTGGTATCAAGACGACCGGGGCAATGTTGTCCGGACAGTCGATCAGCTGGGACGTGAAACACTCAGCGAATACGATGGACTGGACCGGCTGGTCGAAAAGACGCTGCCCGAGGGCAACAGCAGCCGTTTCACCTATGACGACGCCACCTGCGCTACGCGCTGTACCCACAACGTGACGACGATCGTCACCGAACCTGACGTGGATCGCGGCGGGCCGACACTTACGGAGAGCTTCACCTATTGGGGCTCGGGCAAGAAGTACAAGCTGCGCAAGCATACCAATCCGCGCAATCAGGACACCACCTTCACCTACGATGCCAACGGAAACCTGCTGACCCGGACGGAGCCAACAGTCCCGGGCGGAACGCCGGTTACCACTTTCGAGTATTATCCCAATGGCCCGCGTACCGGGATGCTGCAGAAGACCACTGATCCGACCAGTCTCATCACCGAACTCGTGATCGAGCAGGCGACGGGCAATCTGCTGGAGATGGAGATCGATCCTGCAGGGCTCGATCTGAAGACGGCCTTTACCTATGATGACTGGGGGAACATCGCCACGACAACCGATCCGGAGGACCGGATCAACAAGAGCATCTTTGACTGCGAACGGCAGTTGCGAGCGACGGTTCCGCCCCTAACCGGTCCTGGCGCTGCCCCCTTGCCGCGCACGCGGCTCGACTATGACGAGGATGGCCGCGTCAAGACCACGAATCTGGTGTCCGGCGGCGTCAACGGGTTGGCCTGCAATGCCACCGGCGGTGGCACCGGCACAGTGCTGCAGAGCTGGGAGACCAGGTACTACAACAACGGTCTGTTGAAAGAAGAGATTTCTCCGGACGGGGCCGAAACCAAGTATAATTATGATCTTCTCGACCGGCTGATCATCACCACCGATCCGGATGGACGCAAATTCCGGACCTTCTACGATGCGGCGAGCCAGGTCATCCGGACCCGGACAGAGATGGACGGCGAGCAGCAGATCACCGCCCGCTATGAATACGATCCGAACGGCAACAATACCGCCATCCGGGACGCGAGAAACAACCGGACCGAGTTCCTCTATGACGGGCTCGACCGGCTGATACAAACGCACTACCCGGACCTCGGAGCGGTGAACACCGCGAATCCGAACGACAAGGAAGTGTTCCGCTACAATATCAACGGAAGTCTCAACCGGTTCACGACAAGGGCGGGCCAGAATATCGTCATGACCTATGACGTGCTGGAAAGGCTGAAGTCCAAAAACCCGGCGGGCAGCCAGAAGGTCGAATACGAATATGATCTGGCGGGGCGACAAACGCGCGTCAAATACGCGACCGGCGCGGCCCATGTAATCGATTATGCCTATGATACAGCAAAGCGGCTGACCTCGGTGACCGATGATGGCCGTACCGTCAGCTATCTCCTCGATCTCTCGGGCAACCGAACCCAGTTGACCTGGCCGGACGGTATCAGCGTCAATTACGACTATGACGATTCCGGGCGGATCAAGGCAATCCGGCAGGGCACGGCGGCGGCACCGGGCTCGACCCTGGCCAGCTATACCTATGACAACCGGGGTCGGCGGAAAGAACAAGAACTCTGGAATAACGGCAGCGCGCTGACCACGACCTACACTTACGAGGCGGACAGTGCGCTCGATACGATGGCGCACGATCTGGACGGCACGGCGAATGACGTGACCTTCACGCTGGATTATCTGCCAGGCAACCGGATCGACACGATGACTGTGTCCAACCCGGCCTATGTGTACGAGCCGCCCGCGAACCTGAATCACAGCTATACCCGCAACCGACTGAACCAGATCACGACGGTGAATCAGGGTGGCGGGCAGGTCTTCACACTCGGCTATGACGACAACGGCAACCTGATCGACGATGGCGGGGATTGGAATTACGTCTTTGATGCCCAGAACCGGCTGATCTCGGCGACCGGGCCGAATACCAGCGCCAGCTACGGCTACGACCCGCTGGGGCGGCGCGCGTCCAAGACGGTGACCGGGTCGACGGCGGAGGACAAGCTGTTCCTCTATGACGGTGAAGATGTCATCGCTGACACCAACGCTTCGGGCGCGGTCTTCCGCCGCTTTATCCACGGCCCCGGCGTCGATGAGCCGGTGGCGATGTATTACGGAGCGGGCGACACGGTCCGGCGGTTCTTCGTGACCGATCCGCAGGGCTCGGTGATCGGTATGACAAACAAGGACGGCGTTCTGCAGGACAGCCACAGCTATTCTGCTTTCGGCATCCCGGATGACAGCGCAACCGACACGACCGGCAATCCCTACCGCTACACCGCCCGCCGCTGGGACGCGGAAACCGGGCTTTCCTACTACCGCGCCCGCTATTACAGCCCCACGCTGGGGCGCTTCATGTCCCCCGACCCCACCGGCTACGAGGACGGGCTTAACTTCTACGCCTATGTCGGGAATGATCCGGTGAACCTGACGGATCCCAGTGGGACCAAGTTGTATCCTGGCGGTGCGACGTCCGGGTATTCAGTCGTCACTACCTCATACGATGGTTCGGCGAGCTTCGATGATTTTGGGAGCTTTCAGGTTACTCAAGACAAAACAAACACAGGGCGTAGGCCGCCAGGCACTCTACGTTCTTCAATCCTTCCAGGAGAAGGTGGAGGAGGCTCAGCATCCATTCCTCGGTTGGGCGTGTCTTTGCCGCGGATGCAAATCAACGCGTCTCAGTTGCATACAAGGGGAACAAAAATACCCGGCGGCCGAAAAGTCAGTGATACTGTTCA
Organism: Sedimentitalea todarodis; assembly: GCF_032595355.1. Taxonomy (NCBI): domain Bacteria; kingdom Pseudomonadati; phylum Pseudomonadota; class Alphaproteobacteria; order Rhodobacterales; family Paracoccaceae; genus Sedimentitalea; species Sedimentitalea todarodis. The sequence goes on from NZ_JASMWN010000040.1 coordinate 13,062, forward strand.
AGGTAGCAACACTATTAGGAATAGCTCCTTTGAAGCTTTCAAGAGAGTAGATTTTCATCCATCTCGCCCTCACAATGGGAAATCGCCGCACACGCACCCGAACTTTAGGAACGAACTCCCTGATGGAAGTGTAAGAAGCGGGGTGTCTAGGCAGGGTATCGACGTTAGAAAAATTGACTTAGTAGACGCGGCTCGACCGGGTGGGATCAGGACAGGCGCCCCACAATGAAAAATGTAACATCAAAAGTCGAGTCGTGGATAAAACTGTGCCGTTTCTCAAATCACGAATTAGCTGTGCTACACTCAATGGAAGATGAGTGTTTAGAATTAATTGAAAGTTTCCTATTTGGAATTATTGTATTGGGGGAAGTGCCAAGTTTGGAAACTACTCGAGAATTATCGTACTTTGGAAATATGACAGCGATACTACAGATAGACATCACTATGAGTCGACCTGTCTGTAAGACTCAAAGATCAGGAAGCATATTTTGCAAGCATGAGAAGATAAGCCTGCGTTCTGGAAATCACATGGGGATAAAATTCATAGACCCAAGAGGTACGATGATGGATGGAGTGCCTTATGCGGAAATACTGATGCCAGACGGTAGGTTTTTTTTGGAAGAAATTGGCGAGGGCGCGGCAAATATCGAGTTCTATCTGCTTGATGAATCGACCTGAGACCCAACGTCTGTCTGACGTCAGCGCTTACCTACGAAGCGGACAGTGCGCTCGACACGATGGTGCACGATCTGGATGGCACGGCGGATGATGTGACCTTCACGCTGGGTTATAGTGCCAACGGCAACCTGACTGACGATGGCGGAGACTGGAATTAGGAGAGTACCGCAAAGTGTGGGGCAATCAGGCGGCTATGGCGGTTTCGTCAGTCGGTTTCATCCCGGGATGCCACTGCTCGAACTTGGCCCTGAGTGTTTCATCGAGGGTACGCGTTCGCGTTTGCAGCATGAGGTGGGCCCCCTGTTTTGACCAGCGCATCTGCTGCCGTTTGCCGAAGCGCTTGCCGACCACGGTATTGACGGTGCTCTCTACGAAGCCGGTGGAAACACGCTCGCCGTATCGGCGGCGCTCGGCGTAGTTCGGGATCATGTTCTTGTTGTTGGCGATGTACGTCTCGAATTCGGCCGCCGTTTTGCGAAGGGCCTTAATGCTGGCATATTCCGTCTCGATCTCCTCCAGGGAGAGTACCGCAAAGTGCGGGGCGATCAGGCCGCGATTCTGGTGTTCTTGTCCGCTTTCATACCCGGATACCATTGCTCGAATTTGCCTCGAAGGGTGCCATCGAGGGTGCGTGTTCGGGTCTGAAGCATGAGGTGAGCACCTTGCTTTGACCATCGCATCTGCTGGCGTTTGCCGAAGCGCTTACCGACCACGGTATTGACGGTGCTTTCGACGAAACCAGTGGAAACGCGCTCGCCGTAGCGTCGCCGTTCAGCATAGTTCGGGATCATGTCGGCATTGTTCGCAATGTAAGTTTCGAACTCGCTTACCGCTTTGCGCAGGGCCTTGATACTGGCGTAATCCGTTTCGGTGTCATCCAGATCGAAGATCAGGTCTTCAATCACCAACTGACCGTCGTGCAGGTTACCGTTCCAGAGGTAGCCTTTGATCTGGCGGAGACGGCGGGCGATGGTTTCTGCGTCCTCTGGATTATGATGGGCGAGCCCTTTCACATATTGCTGCATGACGGTGATGCGCATGGTGATGTGGAACCAGTCGAGAATGTGTTCGGAGGCAGGTGCCATGTGCTGGGCCATGTTGATGACGGTATCTCCGCCATCAGTCATGAACGTCACCGGCTGGTTTTCCTGCCAGCCCTGGTCTTTCAATACCTCGTGCAATCGTCGCTTCGGCTTGTCATCCAGGCTCTGGACCAGGCCCAGATAGCGATCTGGACGATCCGGCGGGATCAATTTTCCTACCGTGACCTCGAAATGCGATTGGCCCTTGTCGCGGGATCGAACATATCCACCGTCGATCCCAACCGTGATTTGGCCTTCGGGATTAGGCATCTTCTCCCGCTGAGCTGCGCTGGTTTCGATGAAGCTGAAGCGTCCTTCGGACAGCTCAGATTCCATCCGCGTCGCCACGCGGCCAAGATGTCGGCGGAGGGTGTCCGGGTTCAACCGCTTATCAATCGGGAGTACATCCTTGAGCAAATCTGCCGTGACCCTGAAGGAAACCAGCGACGCCCATTTCGTTTCCAGCCAGAGCAGTTCCGGTGCGATGTGCTCGGACAAGAGGTCCGTCAGGGGGCTGAAGGTGTTGGCCGGACCTTCGTGGCATTGGCAATGATAGAACCGGGGGCTTTCGACTGCGACATCACCAAACACCGTGCGATACCGGATTTGCCCACGCGCCTTGCAGCGCATCTTTCGCCCGCAGCAGGGGCAACGGGAGCGTTCTGCACTGAACACTGCGCATTGGGCCGAGACGATCTCTTGCTGTAGTTTCAGGAGAAGCTCTTTGCTCTCGCCTATCGATAATCCTATTTCGCCAATGGCATCAGCACCTTTGGTGAGGGTTGCGATCTTCTCTGTATGCGCTGTCCCGTCCGGCTTGGTGATTTTGATCTCGATTTCGATGTCCATTTGTTTGCCTGCCTGTTCGTTATTAGGGTTTCAGCGCATCCCGGGCGCGCATGATCGTCTGCCGACTGGTACCCATGTCGCGGGCAATTGCCGAAACCGTCTCACCCTGCTCGATCCGCGCCCGAACTTGCGCCTGTTGATCGACCGTCAGCGCCGCTGGTCGACCCAGCAGTTTTCCCTGCGCCTTGGCGCGCGCCAGACCGGACTGGGTGCGCTCATTCAGCAGGTCACGTTCGAACTGAGCGACGGCGTTGATCACCCCCATGGTCAGCTTGCCTGCCGAGCTGGTCAGGTCTACGCCGCCAAGGGCCAGGCAGTGCACGCGGATACCCAGCTTTTCCAGCTTGGCCACGGTGGTGCTGACATCGATAGCATCCCGGCCAAGCCGGTCGAGCTTGGTCACGATCAGAACATCGTTCCGTTCCATCTTATCCAGCAGACGGCTGAAACCCTTGCGACGGGCGATGGCCACGGACCCGGAAACGGTTTCTGCAACAATACGATGCAGCTCCACTTTGAAACCCGCCGCCTCGATCTCCTGAAGCTGATTTTCCGGGGTCTGCTCGATGGTTGAGACCCGGGCATAGGCAAAAGTTCTGGACATGGGGTCGAGTAAGGCTGGGTGCAGAAAACCCCTCTAAGGATTTTGAGGCTGTCCCGAGCAAACGTTTTTGCGTCTGAGGCACTCCTCACCGTGGATTTACGCGCTGATGTCTCGAGAAATCTTAGGATTTCCACGAGTGCCTATTTGAGACATTGGTAAAGACATGGAACCTGGAATGTCTTGATACGTCTACATTTTAAGAACGTTTTGGCGGCTTAGAGGGGTTTTTAACACTGAGCCCCACTCGACCCCATTATGCCTATGATACAGCAAAGCGGCTGACCACGGTGACCGATGATGGCCGTACCGTCAGCTATCTCCTCGATCTCTCGGGCAACCGAACCCAGTTGACCTGGCCGGACGGTATCAGCGTCAATTACGACTATGACGATTCCGGGCGGATCAGGGCAATCCGGCAGGGCACGGCGGCGGCACCGGGCTCGACCCTCGCCAGCTATTCCTATGACAACCGGGGTCGGCGGAAAGAACAAGAACTCTGGAATAACGGCAGCGCGCTGACCACGACCTACACCTACGAGGCGGACAGTGCGCTCGACACGTTGCAGCATGATCTGGACGGCACAGCAGATGACGTGACCTTCACGCTGGACTATCTGCCAGGCAACCAGATCGACACGATGACCGTGTCCAACCCGGCCTATGTGTACGAGCCGCCAGCGAACCTGAACCACAGCTATACCCGCAACCGGCTGAACCAGATCACGACTGTCGATCAGGGCGGCGGGCAGGTCTTCACACTCGGCTATGACGACAACGGCAACCTGACCGACGATGGCGGAGACTGGAATTACGTCTTTGATGCGGAGAACCGGCTGATCTCGGCGACCGGGCCGAATACCAGCGCCAGCTATGGCTACGACCCGCTGGGGCGGCGCGCGTCCAAGACGGTGACCGGGTCGACCACGGAGGACAAGCTGTTCCTCTATGACGGTGAAGATGTCATCGCTGACACCAACGCCTCGGGCGGGGTCTTCCGCCGCTTTATCCACGGCCCCGGTGTCGATGAGCCGGTGGCGATGTATTACGGGGCGGGCGACACGGTCCGGCGGTTCTTCGTGACCGATCCGCAGGGCTCGGTGATCGGCATGACAAACAAGGACGGCGTTCTGCAGGACAGCCACAGCTATTCCGCTTTCGGCATCCCGGATGACAGCGCAACGGACACGACCGGCAATCCCTACCGCTACACCGCCCGCCGCTGGGACGCGGAAACCGGGCTTTATTACTACCGCGCCCGCTATTACAGCCCGACGCTGGGGCGCTTCATGTCCCCCGACCCCACCGGCTACGAGGACGGGCTCAACCTCTATGCCTATGTCGGAAACGATCCGGTGAACCTGGTCGATCCGAGTGGGCTGGGGGCGCAGGTGGCATACGAAAAAACGCTTGGACCACGATCCCCTATTGGGTACGTACTCATCCGTCCCGTTGCGAATGCTGCGGACTATTTGTCTACCGAAACTGTGATCGGTGATCCCGGTGCTTGGGCCTCAATTCAAGGTGCCGGCCCGCCGGGTGCTCTTGCCGGCGGGGTAGGAAGGATCGCGGCGGGCGGGTTGAAGGCTGTTGGGAGCTATGGACATGGATCACGGACTGCTTCTACTGCGGGTCAAAAAACAGGCGACTTTTTTGCAGGCACAAAATACACTGATAAGGTTGTTAAACAGATGGCCAAAGGAGATCATCACTCGTTTCCAGAAAGCGTCGGCGCGTTTCAGAGTTCCGGTAAAGTGACATCTCTCAAGGGAGGTGATGGAGTTGTTCGAGAATTGTTGGAAATCCCCGGTGGATATCGAGGAAATCGAGGAAACTTCGAATTTGTCAAGGAGCCTAATGGATTGATCAATCACAGGTTTTTTCAGAAAGATTAAGGGATGAGGCCAGAGGTAGAGAAAATAATATCGCAAGGATACAGTTTGTCTGAGTTGGGTGTCCATAACTGGGCTTTTGAAAAAGCAGAAGCTTTGGAAGTTATTTCAAAGCTTACGGAGCTTTCCGTGCCTATCCTCGGCGGGGATGTCTACCAAAAAAGGGGGGGGGAAATAAGGCCAGCTTATGATAATTGGTACTGCAATATGGAAGACGGTGAGACGAATTCTAAGTTTGCAATGCGAAGCGCGAGCCAAGCAAGACGTTATGTTCGTCTTTATTCTGAACCCGAAAAACAAAAGACTCTGTATGCACTTGTCGTTTGAATGGGCTTTGTTGATGGCGTGGATGCCCCCACCTACTGGCATCGTAATGTGCCACTGTGATGTTTCAGAAAGCATCACTCAAAGAGAAAGCATCCATGTCAGAAGTTAGCATAATCGGCATAGACCTTGCAAAACGCGCGATTTACATGAACTGATCGGGTCAGTCAGTAGACCCAAAGAGCGGGAATACCGCACCGAGGAATGATCCGAGAATTCATAACTACTTGAGGCCCTGGTAGAATGGAATCGAAGATTAGATCCATAGTGGGAAAACCTCTATCAGCTGTGTCATTCGTATATGACTATGTTGAAATGCATTTTGATGAAAGCATCATCAGGGCTTTAACTGATATAGAAATTGAGCACGATGGATGCATTTTAAGGGTTCCTGAGTGTGGATCACGCGACCTGTTGTGCTCGATAATTGGACATAAAGCTATAGAAGTAAAAATCCGAAAATCCGATATTTTGATCATTTTCGATTCCGGAAAATCGGTAAGAGTTTCCATAACTCCTAAAGAAGATGATGGGCCTGAAGCCGCTCACTTTTTTCCTGGTCCGCATAAACCGATTGAGGTTTGGTAGAAATGGCGTTCGGCGATCACCGAGGACAAGGGCATTGTTGCAGAACTTGGCGTCATGAGGGATTCACTGTGCGAACCCGTATGGTTAAGAGGCTGGCATGAGCAAGCCAGCCCCCACCCGCTACCGCACAACGAATTCTGCAACAATGCAGTGTTGCAGCATCCGTTGCAATCCGGGATGGCTAACTCTTTACTTTAAGCGCCTAGTGTAAAGAGTTGCCACCATCCGTGCCGCGAGGTAGCCTGTGTTCAGGGCTTTCAGGAACAGGCGCAAACGTGGCCAATCGGCGAAAGGTAAAGAGTGGCGATGATCGCGCGGTCGATGCCCATGAGCGTGGGCGCGACTATCTCGGCCAGGCGCAGATCGACCAGTTGCTCGCGGCGGCGAAGAAAAGCCGGCACGGAATCCGCGACCATCTTTTGATCCTGATGATGTTCCGGCACGGGCTGCGCGTGTCCGAAGCTATTGCCTTGCGTCGCGATGATGCCGACCTGGCGCAATCGCGGCTCTGGGTGACGCGGCTGA
>NZ_JASMWN010000041.1:0-17031 GCF_032595355.1 Sedimentitalea todarodis
GATGATCTTCAAAAGGTCACCCCGACGGCCACGGAACACGAACAGATGGCCAGAATAGGGGTCCTCAGCCAGCACCTGCTCCGTTTGTGCCGCCAGTGTGTTGAACCCGCGCCGCATATCCACACCATCACGGTCATTGAAGCCGTAACTCGATCCAACCTAAAGTTCGCCACACAACCTTACTCCGTAGTGCGAACTTCGCGAACCCATGCCACTATTGTCTCCCGTGCTTCTTCATCCATCTGTATTGCATTGGGCGGCGGCATGGCATGGCTTAATCCAGCTTGGAGGTAGATCTGGCCCGCGTTGCGTGCGACATCACCAGGGGTCTCCAGGAAGACGCCTTTTGGTGCCCACTGCATGTTGCCCCATACGGGCTCTCTCGCGTGACACATCGAGCAATTGCCCACCACCGTATCATAGGCATCTTCGAAGCCGGCAGCGGATACGAATTTCTGTTCATAAGGCGTCAATTCCCGTGCTTCAGCATCCTCCCAGGTTTCTCCGGTGCGCACGGTAGACAGCCACGCAATCACGATCATGAGGATTACGGTGACAAGCCACGTCCAATTGGGCCCTTTGCCCGTGGTGTGCATTGTGTTGAAGTAATGCCGGATCGTTACGCCGGTCAGGAAGATCAAGCTTGCGATGATCCATGCGTACTCAGTGCCAAAAGCCAGAGGATAGTGGTTGCTGAGCATCAGGAATACAACCGGCAGTGTCAGATAGTTGTTGTGGGTCGAGCGCAGTTTGGCGATTTTGCCATATTTGGCATCTGGAGTGCGGCCCGCTTTCAGGTCATCGACCACGATACGTTGGTTGGGCATGATCTGAAAGAAGACGTTGGCCGTCATAATGGTTGCTGTAAATGCCCCGAGGTGAAGCAAGGCGGCGCGACCCGTGAAGATCTGGTTGTACCCCCATGACATCAGAACCAGGATCACGAACAGCAGGAGCATCAACAGAGTCGAATGTTCGCCCAACTTGGACTTGCACATGAAATCGTAGGCCAGCCAGCCGATGGTCAGTGAGCCCCCGGAGATCAGAATGCCTTGCCACAGTGACAGGTCCGCTTTTGTGGGGTCGAGTAGGAACAGTTCTCCGCCTACCCAGTACATGATCATCAGCAACGCAGCACCGGACACCCAGGTGATATAGCTCTGCCATTTGTGCCAGATCAGATGCTCGGGCATGTTTTCGGGTGCAACCAGGTACTTTTGTATGTGATAGAAGCCACCGCCATGCACCTGCCATTCCTCACCATACGCGCCTACTGGCATGTTCGGAGCTTTCCGCAGGCCCAGGTCGAGCGCGATGAAATAGAATGACGCACCAATCCACGCCATTGCTGTGATAACATGCAGCCACCGGACCGAAAAAGCGATCCAATCCCAAACGATTGCCAAGTCGTACATCCCAACCTCCCTAGATTCGAGTTCCTGGTTACACTAGGCGAGATCAAATTCTTCTGGTATTGGTTCGGATTGCCAAGCTGTATCAAAAAAAGCAGAATAATGTCCTATCTCAAGAACATCCGCACCTTTGTCCGCGTCTATGAGCTTGGCAGCATGTCTGCTGCAGGCCGCGATCTTCGTATTTCTCCGGCTGTGACGTCGTCTCGGATCTCTCAACTTGAGGAACATCTCGGTGTTCGCCTGTTCCAGCGTACCACGCGAAATTTGAATGCCACCGAACAAGGAAGGGCGTTCTATCGCGGTGCATGCGAAGTGCTGGAATCCGTGGAAGCTGCGGAAGCGCAGGTCACGGACATTACCGATCACCCGCGGGGCGCGCTCTATGTCGCTGCGCCATTGGGAGTCGGCCGGAGGTTGATCGCTCCTCAAGTGCCGTCTTTCCTGGCAGAGTACCCTTCGGTCAGCGTACGGCTTAGGTTGACGGATCGCAAAGTTGATCTCACGACAGAAGGGCTGGACCTTGCATATTTTCTGGGTCAGCCGGAAGACAGCAATCTGCGGATCAAGAAAATTGCAGACGTGCAACGCGTTCTGTGCGCGGCTCCGGACTATATAGAGCGGCGTGGCCATCCCCGTACCGGAGAGGACATTGTTGAAGGCAAGCATGAATGCCTCAATCTTCGATTTCCCGGCGCGACAGAGTTTCATTGGCCCTTGATCACAAAATCGGGGCCAAAGCGATACAGTGCAGTGGGGCGTTATGAATGTGATGATGGCGACGTCCTTGTGGATTGGGCTTTGGCAGGGCATGGCATAGCCCTCAAACCCGTCTTCGAAGTCTCGCATCATCTAAAGGCGGGCGATTTGGTCGTTGTGGGAGAGGAAACGCCGCCCGAGCCAATTCAAATGGCATGCCTCTTCACTCACCGCCGCCATCAGGACCCGAAAACCCGCATATTCATGGAATTCGTCTCTGACCGTATTAGCGGTGTCATAAAGGAGACGAAGCTTCCCGATCAACTGCCGCGATAGGTCGAGTAGCTGAATGGCGATAGCAGCAGCGGCACATGATAATGCTTGTCTTCTGACATGCCGAACCGAAGGGGGATGACGTCCAGGAACCTTGGCTTTTCCGGAGGAGTTCCAGTGCGATCGAGATATTCGCCCGCAAAAAAGAGCAATTCATAAGTCCCGGTTTCGAACTCCTCGTCAGGCAAGATTTGTGAGTCCGTTCGTCCGTCGTCATTGGTAACAACGGATTTTAGCAGCGTGCGCTCACCACCGGCAATCCGATACAATTCTATTGCAAGACCTTCGGCCGGGCAGCCCTGGGCCGTATCGAGTACATGGGTGGTCAAATAGCCGGACATGAGAAGCTCCTCTGGTTTCGATCATTCTCTCAATTGACACAAAATTTCGCAAACCCTGACTTGGATAAGGCTCCTTCGTGTTTTTTTTGATAAAAGAAGGTATTGTTTTGAAATACAAGCGCACCAATCAGGAGGGCTGAAAATGACTAGATACCCACGCGACATGACTGGCTATGGTGCAAACCCACCCAAGGCAAACTGGCCCAATGGCGCCAAGATCGCCATCCAAATTGTCCTGAATTATGAAGAGGGTGGAGAAAACAACATCCTGCACGGTGATGCCGCGTCCGAGGCATTCCTATCAGAGATCACAGGTGCGCAGCCGTGGCCGGGGCAACGTCACTGGAACATGGAGTCGATCTACGAATACGGGTCGCGGGCTGGTTTCTGGCGAGTGCAGCGGCTGCTGAGTGGTCTTCCAGTAACAGTTTACGGAGTTGCAAGCGCACTTGCGCGGGCACCCGAACAAGTCGCCGCCATGAAGGCGTCTGGCTGGGAAATTGCAAGTCACGGGCTCAAATGGGTTGAGCACAAAGACATGCCCGAAGATGAGGAACGTGCACAGATTGCGGAAGCAATCCGTGTGCACACCGAAGCTGTCGGAGAGGCACCGCGAGGTTGGTACACCGGACGCTGCTCAAACAACACCGTTCGACTGGCAGCGGAAACCGGTCAGTTCGCCTATGTTGCCGACAGCTATGCCGATGATTTGCCATATTGGATGAAGTTTGGGGACAAGGATCAGTTGATCGTTCCCTACACAATGGACTGTAACGACATGCGGTTCGCAATTCAGGCGGGCTTTACCAACGGCGACCAATTCGAATGCTACCTGAAAGACAGCTTTGACCTGCTTTATGAAGAGGGGGACGCAGGCGCGCCAAAGATGCTGTCCATCGGCCTTCATTGCCGCCTGGCTGGTCGCCCAGGCCGTGCTGCCGCCTTGCGGCGCGCCATTGAGTATTTCAAATCACATGAGGGTGTCTGGTTTGCAACGCGTCTTGAGATTGCCGAACACTGGAGCAGGGAGAACCCGCCTGTGGTGTTGATGAGACCTTCTGAAATGGATCGCGAGACCTTTGTTTCCGAGTTCGGCGATGTTTTCGAACATAGTGCGTGGATCGCGGAAGGTGCATACGCAGGTGAACTTGGTCCGACACATGATACCGCTCAGGGCGTGCATCAGGCACTGGCGCGCGTGTTCCGTGGAGCTAGCGAAAAGCAGCGATTGGACGTTCTGACTGCCCACCCTGACCTGGCGGGAAAGCTTGCTTCAGCGGGCCGTCTGACTGCCGAAAGCACGGCCGAGCAGGCAGGTGCCGGCCTCGATATGCTCACTGATGAGGAACGTGCGAGTTTCACGGCATTCAACGATGCCTATACAGCCAAGTTCGGTTTTCCCTTCATCATTGCTGTGAAGGACAACACCAAGGCCAGCATCGTCGAGGCTTTCGAGCGACGCATCGACAATGACCGAGACAGGGAGTTCTCTGAAGCTTGCCGCCAGGTGGAACGGATCGCAGAGCTACGTCTATTGGAGAAGTTTTCAGCATGACCAGGCGTCTCAAGACCGAAACTCTGACCGCAGAAGCCCTGGCCCCATATGGGGATCTCATGGATGCATCTGGTGCACCCGACAAATTGATAAATCAGGGGAAATGCGGCCGTTACCATGACAAGGCACGTCTCGATTTCAGCGATGGACGCGCGGGGATCAGCATCTTCAAGGGTGAGAAGGAAACCTTGCCGCTCACCTTGCAGATGGTTGAGCGCCATCCGGACGGCAGCCAGGCCTTTGTCCCGATGTCCGCTGACCCATTTCTTGTCGTCGTTGCGCGTGACGAAAATGGCGTTCCGAAAGATCCAAAGGCGTTTTTGACGAAGCCTGGTCAAGCGATCAATTTCCACCGAGGGACATGGCATGGCGTCCTCGCACCCCTGTCAGAACCAGGACTGTTCGCAGTCGTCGACCGTATCGGCGACGGACCGAACCTTGAAGAGCACTGGTTCGACACAGCGTATATTGTCGAATGATGACAGAGAGCCGTTGGCGAAAAACCAACACAAGCATTGTCTGGGGACGGGAAGGCCACATGAAAGATGCATCCATGGGGATGCCGGAGCAACTCCGGAATTCGAATCATATGCCGGCGCTGCATCGCGCTATTCCCCTGGGGATCCAGCACGTATTGGCGATGTTCGTTTCGAACGTCACGCCTGCAATTATTATTGCCGGGGATGCTGGCTTTGGGTTCGGCTCTGACACCGGTGCGCAGGGCTTCCCTGACATGACGTATCTGATACAAATGTCGATGCTGTTCGCCGGGATCGCGACACTGTTTCAGACCATTGGTCTTGGCCCGATTGGTGCGTGATTGCCCATCGTACAAGGCACAAGTTTTTGCATTCATTCCGATGATGATTCCGCTGGTCGCGGGTATGTGCGCATTCCGGGGTGATCCGGCCACCTATTCCGATAGTATCCGGCCACCGGTACCGATTTAACCCGGCCACTCAAACCGGGGCATCCGGCCACCCCTGATCTGGGGGTTTGGCATCTGTTTTGAGGCAGTCTTTAACTGTCTACCTTGCCGTTCTTTTGGAACGGGAGGTGGCGCGATGCAGAGATTGTCGATGCGCAAGATACGGGAAGCCCTGCGGCTTCGGGCAGATGGATTTTCGGGACGTCAGGTGGCGCAGAGCCTGTCATTGGGGCCGGCGACGGTGTCGGAATACTTTCGGCGCGCGGATGTTGCCGGGCTGGGCTGGCCGTTGCCCGATAATCTGTCAGATGTTGATCTTGAGCAGCGGTTCTTTCCACATCAACCGGGTGCATCGGCACGGTCCATTCCACAGCCCGATTGGTCCTGTGTGCACGCTGAGCTGCGCCGCAAAGGCGTGACGCTGGCGTTGCTTTGGTAAGAGTTTCGCGGCGTTCATCCTGACCCCGCCATAGAAAGACAGCGCTTGCGCAAAGGCATCCAGCACCATCTCCTGGGCTTCGCCGGGATAGGCCAAGACAAAGGGCTTGCGGCTGTGGCACAGATGGAAATGGGCAACCTTCACCTTTTGCTCGATACCGCTCAGGACAACCCGTTCTTCGCTCCAGTCATACTGCAGCGCGTCAATTGCCGCAAAATGCAGCGGGATAAAAGCATCTCCAGAACCAGCACCCGCCCGCTTCAGGTCGCGGACAAATCGCTGAACCGGCGAATAGGACCCGGTGTAACCTTCCGACGCGAACTGCTCATAGAGCTTCTGGGCTGTCCGCCGTTCCCGCCATGAACGCTTCATATCCTGATCGAACAGGTCCTGAAGCCGTGTGTCGAAACCGTTGCACAACTTGTGCAGAACCGGTGGCACCTGGCGCTGGTAGCTTGGCGGGCTCTCATCCTTCAGATACTTCTTGATCGTGTTGCGCGATAACCCTGTCGACCGCGAAACAGACCGGATACTGCGCCCTTCAACCAACACCCATCGTCGGATCTTCGATACACTTTCCATCAATATCACCTGCTCTTTCCTCCGCACAATTTTGCGGGGATGTTAACTAAAACAGGTGGATCAATTTTGCTCGCTCATAACCCACCTAAGTGGGTCAATTTTGCATGCCGATTCACAGCCAGGGCGTCAGAAGAGGGTCGCTATGATGAGGAATGCATCAGCAATATCGATCAGTTGCCCCGTGTCCTCGCACTGCCCTGCCCATGTTGCGGTGGACAATCGATCATCATCGATGCATTCGCGCCCATCCAGAACCCCAGAGCACCGCCAAAACCACAAAGGGCCGCAGCAGTAAGCGCGCGCCAAACATGACCAAAGATACCATCAGCCGCAGCCGATGTCGCCTGCGAACCCATCGTCGTGCATTGAACAAGTTATCGACGCGGCAAAGCTCGATGGTACAGGGAAATCACCACGCATATCGTCCAAATGCTGGCAAGGCCGACACCGCGTCTAGCCTGACGGTTGCCGTTCAATAGGTTGGTCGGATAAGACACCAGGTAAACCCATCCTACAATTCCCCGTAGCCACCGACCCACCAAGACCAAACCCGCGATTTCCCGCCTGAGCGCTTCTCCGACGCCGGGCAATGCTCCGCGCCACACAAACGTCCCGCATGGCGTCCGAGAAACCTGCATCGGAACTGCCATTGACAGCGATGGAATTCAGCCTTCTGAAGACCTTTGCCGAAAGCAAGGGACGGGTCCTGAACCGTGACCAAATCCTTGAACAAGCGCATGACCGGCCCTGGGATCCATTTGACCGTAGCATCGATATCCGGATTTCGCGACTACGTCGCAAGATTGAACAGACACCTGAAAAGCCTTCGATCATCAAGACAATACGTGGACTAGGCCATTTGTACGACCCCGACTAGGTTCTGAATTGTCACGTCCCGGCAGTTAACAAAGCTGCTTCCTGAACACCTCCGGTTTGACATTGCACCAGTTGTAGCGGGAGCGTTGCATTTATTTTCGTACGCTGATTGGTCGTTCGGTGGTCGGCGGGTCACCCGTTGGTTTCGAACAGTTCTATTATGAACTTGATCTCGCCTGCGACGCCCGGTTGTTTGTTATGGATGTGGCCACGTATGATGGTTCGGATGGTCTCGATCCCGCTTTGGTGCACCAGTCTCCTCGATTGACCATCGTTTACGGCAGGTTGCGAGGATGATGCGGCCGGCTATGTTGCTTGCGACAATCAGTACCGTTCGCCAAAGACGTGAATGCGCCATGCTTTCATTTGGCTGAAAGAGTGGCGGAGGAATGCGACGGTCAGACGAACATCGCCTTGCTATGAGATACAATGTGTTCGACGAACAGGCGAACTTTTGGGTCCTGCAATCTTTTGTGCGGATACAAACATCCGAACATTGTCGGCAACGGTGGCGTATTTGGCAAGACCTCGACAAGACATCCATTTTTCAGATGATCAGCGACGTCAAAGCGCGGCTTGTTAATGATTCCGCGGCCCGCGAGCGCCCAGTCAGTCAACACATCTCCGTCATCAGCATCATATTTTCCGCTTACCTCAAGTTTGACCGGTCCCATGCCTGTTTGCAGCGTCCAGAAATATTCAGGCGAACGTGGGTATCTCAGCAGCAGACAATTGTGATTTGAATTGAGGAGGTCATCTGGCGCGACGGGTGTGCCCATTTCCGACAGGTACCCGGGCGCCGCGCACAGCGCCCGTTCGCAATCTGCAATCTTGCGCAGTTTCATGTTGGAATCGCTCAGTTGACCGACAAAAAAGGCCACGTCAATCCCGTCACTCAGGATGTCTACCTTGCGGTCCGACAGGCGCATTCGAACCTGGGTTTCGGGATAGGCATCCACGAATTCCGGGACCAGAGGCGCAACAATCCGACGTCCGACACCCAGAGGGGCGGTCACACGGATCGCGCCACGGGGATGATCTGAGAAATTCGCAACTTTCGCTTCAGCGGTTTCCAATGCGAGGAGGATGTTCTTTGCCTCATCATAGAATACGATACCCACTTCCGTCGGGGTGATAGACCGGGTTGTTCGGTTAAACAGCCGCACGCCAAGTCGCTTCTCAAGCTCCTTGATGCGCTTACTTGCAACTGCGGGTGTCAGTCGAAGGTCACGCCCACCTGACGTTATGTTCCCGAGTTCGAACACTCTGACAAAGACGCGTAAGCTCTCAATGTATGACATTCTCACTCTCGATTGTTGGTTGAAGCAATCATTGCGCCGTCTCGATCAATTATCAACGTTCTGTTGAAAGTATTTGCCGATAATGACTGTTTATTGTTGCAATTGCTTTTCCTACGATCGGTGTGAGCTCAACGCTCTTTGACCAGAAGGCACCGGGAGAACACCATGGCGCACCGAAGTGACATTCGATTCATGCTAAACGGCAACGACGTCTCGATCGACGAAGTGGCCGCGGACGAAACCCTTCTCGATTTCCTTCGTTTGAAACGTCGTCTGACCGGAACCAAGGAAGGCTGCGCGGAAGGGGATTGTGGGGCCTGCACGGTATTGATCGGTCGTCTTTCAGACGCCGGATTGGTCTATGAACCCGTAAATGCGTGTATCCGATTTCTTGCATCGGTGGATGGCTGTCATGTTGTCACTGTGGAATATCTGTCCGGACCGCAAGGCCCGCTGCACCCGGTTCAACAATCGATGGTTGAACACCACGGAAGCCAATGTGGTTTCTGCACTCCTGGCTTTGTGATGTCGCTGTATGGCCTGTGGATGGAGACCCCCGAGCCTACGGAGACGCAGGTAGAAAGTGCATTGCAAGGCAACCTGTGTCGCTGTACCGGATACGCGCCCATCATCAAGGCAGCAGTCGCCGTTAGCCGCTTTGGATCACCTGCCTCTGACATCCTGAATACTGAAAGGTCCGAGATCACAAATCGCCTTCGGGCGTTGCGAGACGGACAACGGGTCGTATCGGGTCCGAGAGACAACCTCAGCATCCTGCCAGTGGATGTTGATGATCTGGCAGAGTGCCTTTTGGCCTATCCCGATGCCACAATCGTCGCGGGCGCGACAGATGTCGGGCTGTGGGTAACCAAGTTCCTGCAAAAAATCGGCCCTGCAATTTTCACCGGCCATCTCAACGAACTAAAGCAAGTCGAAACACATGAAGGCGCCTTGTTGATTGGTGCGGGCGCAAGCTATTCAGATTGTCAGGATAGGCTGTCCCAGCTTTTCCCGCATCTTACGGCCTATTGGGATCGCATCGCGGGCTGGCAGGTTCGCAATATGGGCACCGTTGGCGGCAACATCGCAAATGGTTCGCCGATTGGCGACACGCCACCGGTGTTGATTGCTCTGGGGGCCGAAATCACCCTGCGACGCGGATCAGAGCGTCGCGCCCTGTCGCTCGAAGATTTCTTCATTGACTACGGAAAGCAGGACCGGGTCCCCGGTGAATTTGTCGAAACCATTCGGGTGCCTGTGCCAGCGGCGAATGACTGGAATGCGGCCTACAAGATTTCTAAACGACGGGACGAGGATATTTCTTCCGTGGCCGTGGGGATCAACATGACTGTGACGGAAAACACAATTACAGGATGTCGAATTGCGTTTGGTGGGATGGCGGCAACGCCCAAACGCGCAGCGGCCGCTGAAAAGGCGCTGCTTGGCAAACTTTGGAGCGCGGCGAACTTTGAAAACGCCGCTGCCGCGTTGCAGGAAGATTTCAAACCGTTGAGTGATTGGCGGGCCTCTTCGGACTACCGAATGCTGGGCGCACAAAACCTGCTGCGTCGCTTTTTCCTCGAAAAAGACGCCGCAACGACCAGCCCAATTCAGCTGACATCAGCTTGATACAGGAGACGACACCATGAAAGATAACGTTTCCATCACCGGTTCGGCCCATACCGACCGCATTCATGACAGCGCGATCAAACATGTGACCGGCCGCGCAGACTATACCGACGATATCGCCCAGCCCGATGGAACGTTGCACGCCTATCTCGGGGTTTCTGACGTGGCACACGCCAAACTGAATGGCATTGATCTGTCTGACGTTCTGGTCGCCCCCGGCGTGATCGGAGTGCTGACTGCGAAAGATGTGCCCGGCGTCAACGACATCAGTCCGACAGGATTGAATGACGAGCCGGTCTTTCCGACGGACAGAATTCAGTTTCATGGTCAGCCGCTTTTTGCGGTGGTGGCGGAAACGCGCGACGCCGCACGTCGTGCAGCCGAACTGGCCAAAGTTGACTTTGAGGCGCTGCCGCATTCACTTGATCCGATAGCAGCACAAGAGGCGGGATATCCGCACGTGACCGCTCCATTGAAACTGGAACGCGGTGAGGTTGATCCTGTGCTCGCGTCTGCATCACACCGTATCAAGGGCAGGATGCACGTGGGCGGACAAGACCACATGTATCTGGAGGGCCATATCGCCTTTGCGATCCCGGGTGAAGATGACGATCTTATCCTGCATTGCTCAACCCAGCACCCATCCGAGGCACAGCATATGGTTGCGCATGTAATGGGCGTGCCGTCCAACGCAGTTGTTGTCAACGTACGCCGAATGGGCGGCGGGTTCGGTGGCAAGGAAAGCCAGATGAACCTGTTCTGCGCCGTCGCTGCAATGGCCGCAAAAAAGTGGAACCGGGCGGTCAAGGTCCGCCCAGACCGCGATCAGGATATGACCGCGACCGGGAAACGCCATGACTTTGTGATCGACTATGATTTTGCCTTCGACGAGGCCGGGCGCATTCAAGCCGTGGATGGCAGTTTTGCCGCACGCTGTGGGTTTTCGGCTGACCTGTCAGGGCCGGTCACCGATCGCGCGCTGTTTCACGCAGACAATGCCTATTTCTACCCAAATGTTCGCCTGACCAGCCATCCGATGAAGACCAACACCGTCTCCAACACGGCGTTTCGGGGCTTTGGGGGCCCGCAGGGCGTGATCGTTGCCGAGCGCATGATGGAAGAGATCGCCTATGCAACGGGTCAAGACCCGCTCGATGTGAGGAAGGCCAATTTCTATGGTGGCGAAGGACGCGATCTGACGCCGTATCATCAGCAGGTCGAGGACAACATTCTCGATCGATTGGTAGGCGAGCTGGAAGAGACAGCCGGGTATCGCCAACGTCGCCGGAACATCATTGCCTTCAATGAAACCTCTCCCGTCCTGAAAAAGGGCATCGCATTGACGCCGGTAAAATTCGGGATTTCGTTCACAGCAACCTGGTACAATCAGGCAGGCGCTTTGGTGCATGTCTACAATGACGGCTCCATCCACCTGAACCACGGCGGCACCGAGATGGGCCAAGGTCTCAACACCAAGGTCGCTCAGGTTGTGGCCGAGGCGTTTCAGGTAGATTTCGAACGTATCAAGATCACCAAGACGACAACCGAGAAGGTGCCAAACACCTCAGCCACTGCGGCGTCCAGCGGAACAGACCTGAATGGCATGGCGGCGCTGGATGCGGTTGAGCAGATAAAGGCACGGCTTGTTACATTCGCTGCTGAGAAATGGGACGTGGCACCGGAGGCGGTAATTTTCCGCGCCAATCACGTCCATGTCGGTGAACAGAGGATCGCCTTCGATGCGTTGGTAAAAGCGGCATACCTGGCGCGGGTACAACTCTCGGCGGCAGGGTTTTACAAAACTCCGAAAATTCATTGGGACCGAAGCAAAGGTCAGGGCAGTCCATTCTATTATTTCGCGTATGGGGCGGCTTGCTCTGAGGTGACCATTGACACGCTGACCGGGGAATATCGCGTCGAGCAGACCGACATCCTGCACGATGTTGGCCGCTCGCTGAACCCCGCCTTGGACAAAGGCCAGGTTGAAGGTGCCTTCATCCAGGGCATGGGTTGGCTGACAACCGAAGAGCTGTGGTGGGATGAAGCAGGACGGCTACGGACCCATGCGCCATCGACCTACAAGATCCCGCTGGCTTCTGACCGGCCGCGCGTTTTCAACGTTGATCTTGCTGACTGGTCCGAGAACCGCGAACTGACCATCAAACGTTCCAAGGCTGTCGGCGAGCCCCCATTCATGCTGGGTATCTCGGTGTTTGAAGCGCTGTCCATGGCAGTGGCATCGGTTGCCGGCTACCGGAAATGCCCGCGTCTCGACGCACCTGCAACGCCAGAAAGAGTGCTTATGGCGGTCGCCCGAATGAAGACCGAGGCATAGATCATGGCCAACAATTCCATCAGGCTTGCGGAGTTTCTTCGGACACATGCTTCGGTTATCCGGATAGAGTTGATCCGAGTGCGAGGCTCCTCCCCCCGAAATGTAGGGACCGAGATGTTCGTTTCCGCAGATGCTCTCTTTGGTACGATTGGGGGTGGGCAACTCGAATACCTGGTCATTGAACATGCGCGCGAAATGCTACGCGATGGCGCTTTGAACCGAGCCATGAACGTGCCACTTGGACCAGAGATTGGACAATGCTGCGGGGGGCGCGTTGAACTTTCTCTTGCGCGCATGCGGGACTCAGACAGATCGGCGGCAATTCAGCGCGCGAATGATCATGATAAAGCCCGACCCCACGTTTACGTCATGGGTGGGGGCCATGTCGGCCGTGCCCTTGCGAATCAACTTCAGCATTTGCCAGTACAGTGTGTTCTTGTTGATACGAGACCAGATGAAATTGCGCTGTGCAATGCAGATGTCGAAACCCGGATCAGTGCCATCCCTGAAATCGAAATCATGAACGCACCTTCGGGCAGCGCATTTATCGTTCTCACGCATGATCATGGGCTGGATTTCTTGCTCACGTCAGCTGCGCTTGAACGGGGGGACGCGACTTACGTCGGGATGATCGGCTCAGCCACGAAGCGCGTCAAATTCAGGAATTGGGCACGTGACCACAATGATCAACAATCCATCGAACACCTGAATTGCCCGATTGGGGCAAGCGGCAGCCGCGATAAGCGGCCCAGCATCATCGCCTCCTTCGTGGTGGCCGAACTGATGGCTGAATTGACCTCTGAGACTGTCGCACCTGCCCGTCATCGGGCACACGAAACGCCCATATCGGGCCACCGGCACAACCGGAAAGGGATTTCGGCCTGAACAGATTCAGGTTGAGGACCGATCACAGCAGAGGAGGAAACCGTCATGGACGGTGGGATCTATAAGTACAAGCTGTTTACCCGCAGCGACTTCAGCGCTTTTTGGGCGCTTTTCACAGACAACCTTGTCAACTTGCTGATCCTGACCGGGGTCTGCCAATTCGTCTTTCAGATGCCCACAGAGATCGTGTTCGGGCGTATTGTTCCAGGAGCGGCTATTGCCATTCTGGCTGGTGTTGGGGTCTATACCTATCTGGCGAAATGGGCAGCGAACAAGCAGAACAAGGACGTGACCGCCCTGCCCTACGGTATTTCCACCCCGGTGATGTTCGTTTATCTCTTTGGGGTGATCGGCCCGATTTACTGGGCGACGCAAGATCCGCTTCTGGCGTGGCAGGTTGGTATCGGCGCAGGCTTTTTGGGCGGCATCATTGCTGCGCTCGGTGCCATTGTTGGTCCCTACCTCAAACGCATTACACCTCGCGCCGGAATGTTGGGCACGCTTTGTGGGATCGCGTTGGTTTTTATCGGATCCGTCCCTCTGGCTGAGATCTTCGAGCACCCAATTATTGGCTTCACATCGCTTCTGTTCATCCTTTGGGGACTGATTGGACGTTTCCGGTTGCCCGGCGGTATTCCGGCAGGACTGTTGGCCATCGGGGCGGGTACAATCATCGCCATTTTTCTCGGCGAGTCCAAGTTTGATGTTACCGGAATTGGCTTCTATCCACCGGTTCCCTACTTTGGTGACCTGATCGCCGGAGTGCAGTATCTCTTTGCCAATCCCGAGCTGTTCCTCGTTCTGATACCGGTTCAGATCTACAACTTTATCGAGACCATGAATAACGTCGAATCCGCAGAGGCAGCGGGAGACCGGTATCCTGTTGCCCTGTGTCAGGTGACAGATGGTGCTGGCACTATGATTGGCGCGCTCTTTGGCTCGCCTTTCCCCACAACAGTCTACATCGGTCATCCGGCTTACAAACGCTTGGACGCGCATGCGGGATACATCGTTGGTGTCGCTGTCGTGATCTCCGCCGCTGCATTCTTCGGTTTCCTGTCCTTTCTTTCAGGGCTCATTCCGATTGCCGCTGCAGCTCCGGTTCTGGTTTTCGTGTCAGTCAGCCTGATTACGAATACCGCCTGGGCCGTGAAGCCGATGCATATGGCAGCCGTGTCGTTCGCAATACTGCCGCATGTTTCTGCGTTTCTCATGGTCAAATGGGGCTCGCTGATGAATGCGCTGCGAAGCGCGGGCGTCGAAGGACTTCCCGCACTTGGCGATGAAGGTTTGACCGCCGCGCTTTTGATGGAGGGAGCCCACTACGAAGGCCATCTTGCTCTCAGTCAAGGCGCGATCATTACCGGGTTGATCTGGGGCGCTATTGTCGCCGATGTGATTGACGGTCGGTTCCGCATGGCCAGCGGGTTCGCTGTCGCAGCAGCCGTAATGTCATCAGTCGGGATCATTCACTCTTTCACGCTGCAAATGCCACAGTTTGACGGGATTACCATTGGCTACCTCATCATCGGCGGTTTCCTGTATCTTTACCCAATGGTCGCGCCGAAAGAGGACCTGAAACATAGGGTCATCGTTCCGGATGAACCTGATTTCATTGACGACGACTCGCCCGCACAACAGGCCTGACCTGACCTGACGAGAGGCGCCTCACGGTTGCCTCTCGCTCCACCACATTCCAAAACACGAGCTGAAACCATGACCGACAGATTGTTGCGCGGCCGCCTTTTGACGTTCAATCGCGAACCGCAGGGTGGCGACGACATAGACGCCTACACCTACATTGAGGATGGTGGCCTGTTACTTCGCAACGGGCTTATCGAAAATCAGGGGCCCTTTGCTGACCTTGTGTCTGAAGCGCCCAATGTGCCGCTCGTCGACCACCGACCCCATCTGATGCTGGCGGGGTTCATCGACCCACACATACATTTTCCACAAGCGCAGGTGATTGCATCCTGGGGTTCACAGTTGCTTGATTGGTTGAACAATTACACCTTCCCCGAAGAAACTCGTTTTGCAGATCCCGACCACTGCGCAAGAATGGCTTCAAGATTCCTCGACCAGTTGATCACGCACGGCACAACGACAGCCGTGGCATTTTGTTCGGTACACAAAGCTTCGGTCGATGCCTTTTTCTCTGAATCCACAAAGAGAGGCCTGCGAATGCTTGGCGGCAAGGTCCTGATGGATCGCAACGCGCCAGATGGCCTGTGCGATAAACCTCAGTCAGGATACGACGACTCAAAGGCGCTGATTGCACAGTGGCAGGGGCTCGCTCGAAATGGCTATGTGATCACCCCACGTTTTGCGATCACATCCACGCCTTTACAGATGGAGATGGCACAGGCGCTGGCAGCAGAGCACCCCGAATGCCATGTCCAGACTCATCTGTCTGAGAACAAGGAAGAGATTGCCTATACAGAGAAGCTTTACCCAAATGCGCGTGACTATCTGGACGTATATCAATCCTATGGTCTGCTTGGAGAAAAGACCCTGCTTGGGCATTCGGTTCACCTCAAGTCGCGCGAGATCAGCGCGCTGGCTGAAACGGGTGCGCATCCGGTCTTTTGCCCGACCTCAAATCTGTTCCTGGGAAGTGGACTGTTTGACAATGCGGGGCTGCGCGCGAAAGGCATCTCGACTGGTATCGCGACAGACGTTGGCGCTGGCACAAGCTATTCGATGCTCCAGACGCTAAACGAAGGCTACAAGGTCCTCCAATTGCAGGGTCAGTCCCTGCACCCATTGCAGGCGTTCCATTGGGCCACACGCGGGAATGCGAGTGTTCTTGGGCTGGAAGACAGGATTGGGACGCTTGATCAGGGTACCGAGGCCGATATCGTTATTCTCAACTCTCGCAGTACTGATGCAATGGCCTTACGCATGGAACGCTGCAACAGCCTTTCTGAAGAGTTGTTCATCTTGCAGATGATGGGAGATGATCGCGCGATAGAAGAAGTCTATGTGAGTGGCGAGCCGAGCAAGAAGCCGGCCTCACCTAGGGCGGATATCACTCAGTTTCTGGCACATTGCTGACATCGCGATGGCGTTATTTCTGAACTTTCATACGGGCCGCCACAGGCCAGATTTTCATGCTGATGCGCTAATTTCGCCGGCGCTACAGGTGCATCCAAGGCCCCATATAGAGAGTTTCCCGAATGCTCCGCGCAGTGGGTCTGATCGCCCGGAGACCGACCCTAGTGCACAGGGCGTTTGGTTTGTCGTCGATGGCAATGCAACGCTCACGCTCGACGGCAATGATCATTCGCTTGCACCCGGTGGCCATGCTTACCTACCGCCCAAGACCATTTGGACTCTTCGAGACACGCAAGACCAGATGCTGCGGTTCCATTGGATCCGCAAGTCTTATGAGGCCGTTGAGGGGCTTGATTTCCCTGACATCATCATCGCCAACGAGAATGAGATCGCTCCTACGGTTATGCCGAAAACAGACGGGAACGGGCCACGACGCGGTTCGTCGACCCAAACGACCTGCGCCATGATATGCATGTGACAGTCGTCACAATTGAACCCGGCGCGGTAGTTCCTTTTCTCGAGACACACGTCATGGAACATGGGTATGCGGTGTCTGAAGCCCACCTTCCTGAGTTCGGTGTGATTTGAGGTTCAAGGCCTGTTGGATGACAGGAGGTGAGTTTCTCAATGGAGACTACGAGAGAGTTTCTCAAAGGTCTGGG
>NZ_JASMWN010000042.1:0-16714 GCF_032595355.1 Sedimentitalea todarodis
ACGGCGAGTGCGACCGAGGACGGCAGCGCGGTGTCTGGGCAGATGTCGGCGACGGATGTGGACAGCGGCGACACGCAGGCCTATTCGCTGGGCCAGGCGGCGCCGGCGGGCTTTGCGCTGAACACGGACGGCTCCTGGAGCTTTGATCCGACGGATGCGGCCTATCAGCATCTTGCGGCGGGTGCGACGGAGCAGGTGCGCATCCCGGTGACGGTGACCGACAGCGCGGGCGGCAGCGACACCAAGACGCTGGTGATCACGGTGACCGGCAGCAACGACGGCCCGGTCGTGAGCGGCCCGGTGAGCCTTCCCGGCGGCACCGAGGACACATCGGTTCTGATCACGTCGGCGCAGCTTCTGGAGCATGCGGGTGATATCGACAGCGGCGATCTGCTCTCGGTGACCGGGCTGAGTGCGAGCCACGGCACGATCACGGGCGATGCGGCGCAGGGCTTCACCTTCACGCCGGACCGGGATTACAACGGCCCGGTCAGTCTGAGCTACACCGTCACCGACGGCCATGGCGGCAGCGTGGCCCAGACCGCGTCGATGACACTGGCGGCCACCGGCGATGCGGCGGTGATCACCGGTGTCGACACGGGCTCGGTGACCGAAAACACTGCCGGTGTGAATATGTCCCCCGACTATGCGCAGCCGGGAATGTCGCACCTCGGGCGAGTGCCGCTCTATGCTGACGGCCAGTTGACGATCACTGATCCGGATGCGGGTGAGTCGGCCTTCGACACCCATGGATTTGGCTATTCGTATCGCGGTCAATATGGTGACCTTATGCTGGGGAAGGGCGGGGCCTGGCACTATATGGGCAATGCCGGCAACGTCGGGAGAGCCGGGGGGTCAACGCCGCATGGCTCGGCCATCGATCAGCTTGGCGAGGGCGAGACCCTGACCGACACGATCAGGGTCCATTCCAAGGATGGCACGGCCCATGACATCGTGATCACAATCCATGGCAGCAATGACCGGCCCTATTGTTCGTCCGAAGTGGTTCTGCAAGCGGGGACCGAAGACACCCGCCAGACGCTCACCACCGCACAACTTCTTCAGAACACGGTTGATGTCGATGCCAACGATGCCGGCAAGTTGAGTATCGCGAACCTGAGGCCGGACCACGGCTCCGTTCTGGACAATGGTGATGGCACGTTCACCTTCACGCCCGAGCACAACTACAACGGCGAGGTTCATTTCACCTATGATGTCAAGGACGCGCACGGTGGAACCGTGGCGCAGGCCGCTTCCCTTGATATTCTACCTGCCATGCCGGTCCAGCACGATGCGCCAATGGCTGCTACGCCGGTTGAGGACCATGAGGTGTCTGTTTTCGACGATGGGGACAACAGTTCCGTGCTCGACGCCGGCGCGACGCTGGCCGCACAGGGTGCTCTGCACTCATCGGAACCGACCGGCCACTCTGAACACGCAGGAGCTGTTGAGGAGCACAGTCCGAGTTCATCATCCGAAGCGAGCGGCACCGCTCCCGTTTCAGATGATGGACCTTCCGACCTGCCGCAAGACCCAAATCCCTATCTGGCCGCAGTTGGCGTGGACGCACACGGCGCGGATGCAATGCAAGGTTCAAGGGACGGCGAAAGGAATGCCTATGTCGATGCCGTCGGTGGAGATGTGCAAGACCATCAGACCGATCAGCCAGCACCGGATGAGTTGAACGTGACAGATGCCGAGACACTGGACCATGACGCTCATGGCGAAGCCGGATCAACAGACGAGGACCCGGTGAAGGGAATGGATGAGCCTGATGCCGCAACCTACGGGGACGAAACGCTGAACAACGAAGGCTGACCAAACCCGGATGCGCTTGGGTGGCACGTTTTCGAGCGCTCAGATACGGTGCGCACCCAGCTGGCCAGACAATCACACCGTCAATAAGGCGGGAAATCTACCGGGTGATCAGCGACGTGGCCAGCAAGATCAGCCCCAGTGCGGCCAGGATGAAGGTCAGTGGCAGAAACATGCTCTCTTGCAGGATACCGCTTGAGTCGATGCCGCCGTAAAACGAAGTCTCAAGCAACCAAGACAGGCCTGCAAGAGCCAGGGAGACAAGGCCTGCAATTTGAAGTTTTCGTTTCATGGTGTTCTTTCTGTCTTGGACCCAATTCAGGCAACGGTCTCCCCATGAGAGGGAGCAGCCCTGGATCAGTGAGTGTTTGCTGTGAGCAGCAATTCCAGTTTCTCCGACTGCGCTCTGGACAGCGCCAAGATCAAGCTCTTGCCCTGGATTGCTTCGGCGATGTGTACGGAATTGATCAATTGGCCGCCAATCCAAATCTCAAGCTCTTTGCCAACTGATTTTTCTGTATAGGCGGCCAGAGGGCTTGCGATTTCTGGTGTCAACTCGAGGTAGACCTGCGGCTGCCCATCCGCCCCTCGTTGGCGCTCAAATTCGACAATGTCGCTTTGCGTGACATTGATTGGTCCCAACCTGAGCGCCGCACCCTGTTGTTCAAGTACGCAGATCGGGTGCTGCCCTGGATTTCGCCCCCCGCCGAGATCAAGGCACAGGTCGTCATATTGCGCCTTCTGAAATTCGGAGCCGGTCCAGAACGACAAAACTGCAACCACAGTGACCGCCGCGACGGCCATCATGTTTTTCATTGCCATATGCGGTCCTCCAATGCGTGCCCGGTTCAGGCGGCTCCGGGTCAGTTAGTCACCGTGCCGTCGGAGTTCAATGTTGCTGCACAGTGCCGCAGCGTCAGCGAAGGCGGACATCATAGTCTCGCAGACTTGTCTGGGGGCCGGATGCCTCAACAACACCTTGCGTGATCAGGTACTGTAGCCTGCCGGATAGGAACACATCGGCCAAGAGGTTGTGTTTGTTGCAACGACCCATCGCTGTACCAACCACGCGGGCAGCAGACATCCAATCTTTTTCACAAGATTCCAGCAACTTACTGTCGAAGTAGTCCTCCGAAACGTCGACGACCTTACCCGCTGACCAGATACGCAGTGTAGCAGCACTGTCTCGCAAGCGCAGATAGTCCGCAGAAAGTGCCGCGCGGGTGATGGGGTCCAGTGCTTCACGCTCATGGAAAAGGGTTGCCAATAGATCCGGGGTCTGTGGGCCGATGTAGGGGAGGGACTTTAGGCCCGCCGCGCCGACGCGCGTCACCGAACCTTTGAAAAGGTGCAAATTATGGCATGCCATCTGCAGAAACGTCCGTTCCGATGCATTCTCGCCTGCCCAAATGCACACTTCCGGCGCGCGGTCCTGCCCCAAATCGACAGACAGGCTGTCAAAATCGGCAAGTGCAGGCATCGGGTCGTCAGGCGATTGGCCATAGTTTTTGAAGAGTGCTTCGAAATAGGCGGTACGCGCCTGCTTGTCGTTCAACGGGCCGTGGCTCAAATCATCGTCAAAAACATGTACGCGGCCGGGCATACTGCAAGTCGCAACCGCCGCACGAAGACACCCACCGGCACTTCCTCCCAAAACCAGATGCAACGGTGCGTGTTCTGTCATTCTTCACCTGTGACTTGGAAGGGTGGTTTGGGTTCTGAAAGGGTCGGGACGCATTTCGTCACGAGACAACGTTGGACGAGGTAGATCATTTTCCGCGCGAAGTCCAAGCCCGGAAATTTCCGACTAGAAAAATGCTTGCGATACCCCTGTTTTTCGCAAACCTATTGAAACGGTCGAATTGGACAAAGAGAAACAAAATATGGAATGCTCGAAATGGGTTTCACGCAATCGGTCAAAACCTGCCTGCCCAAATATGCCGTGTTTTCGGGCCGGGCGCGGAGATCAGAGTATTGGTGGTTTGTTCTGTTTGTAGTCGTGATCAGCATCGGGTTGACGGTACTCGGTGCGGTCTTTTTTGGCACTGATCCGGAAACCGGTCAGGGATCGAACCTGCTGAACTCGGTTTTTCAACTGGCGATGCTGCTGCCCCTGCTTGCCGCAGGATGGCGACGATTGCATGATACGGGCCGGCCCGGATGGTATCTCCTGATTCCAATGGCTTTCAGTCTCGCCATGATGGTCATGCTGCTGACCGGCGTCGCGGTTTTCACAGCGATTGAAACGGGCGTTCAGGATCCTGAGGCGTTGCAAGGACCGGCAGCCATTCTCGGCGCAACCGGGGTGATGGTCATGTATGTTATCCAACTCATCATTTCGGTTTTGATGATCTGGTGGCTTTCGCGACCTTCACAGGAAGGAGCGAATGACTATGGTGCACCGTCTCAGGTGTGAATAATCACATACCTGCATCTTGATGATCAGAAACGATAACTGCCCCGTGATCTGGGCGCTTTGGGAGTTGAGAATGAAGAATACCATCCTGTCTGCATGCTTGCTGTTTTGTATGTCGGCTGCACCTGCACTTGCCGAATGGGGGTTCAGCGAAGGCCCCTCGCCAAATGCGTTTGTTCAATCAAACAACATGACGCTGGAGTTGCAATGTGATCGCATTCGATTTGCCCCCGCCGGCTACGAGGACAGTGAAGACATCGTCAAAAAACAAGGGCTGTCCATTCGATTCATGAAGAATGGCACCACCGAAGTCGGGTCTTTCCAGGCTGGGCAGGGGAATGCCTCGGTGCAGATTGTCGACAATTATCCTGTTGAGATTGTGTTCCAGGACTCCGCTGACTATCAGTTCGTGTTGGATCAGATCGCCGCCAATGCCGTCCTCAATCTGTCGATGGCGGATCAGGATGTGAGCTATGGGATCTTTGAACTGAAAGGCTCTGACAAGGCAATCAATTCGATGCGTTCCGCGTGCGGTTCGGCACCAAAAATGGCCAAGGGTGCAATGGAAGCACCCGAGGGAGTGGTCTATTGCGGCGGCGGTCAAGTTCAGCGCCAGATCGAATATCTGATCCGACAGGACACCGATGAACAATGGAACGCGATCGTGACCGTCAACGGCGAAACCATGCGTGCGATGACGGCCTATAGCTTCTTTGGAAATGCAACGCCGCCGCCGGGTTTTGTCGTGGCGTTGTTGGGAGAAGACCAATCCGAATTTCTCGTCTTCAAGGATGGTGACAGGAATTGGCTCGAGTACGGCGACGGCCAATACAGCCAGTGCAATTGATAGAATGGCATGGCAGATGGCCATTGCCGGTAGTTCGACACAATGAAACACAGAAAGACAATCAAGATGAAAACAGCTCTCAAACTTGCGTCCGGCGTGCTTCTGGGCACTCTCTTGTCAGCGTGCATGGAAGATTCTGGCACCACGACGTCATCTCCAACGCCAGCGGATCAGGCGTGTCTGGCCGCCGTCGCACAAACGACCGGCAATAGCGAAGTCCGGCTATTGTCATCCGAGTTTTCCGAGGCCGGAACATTTGTCACGGTTGCTGTTGGTCCGGATGCGGCACCTTGGCAGTGTATTGCCTACAAAGATGGATCGACGGATGCCATCATGTCTTTGGCAAATGAAGGCACACTCTAAGAGAATGCCCGGGTCGGGCCGATACGTCGGACCCTGGTGCCCTGCGAGAGTGCACATTTTCCGCACCGAGAATTCCATGCGCAATGCCAGTAAGCCTCCGCCAAGGGATGTCAGGTCGGCGTGTGCAAACTCATGATTTTGAACACGCACGACCCACCATTCTGCGCACCGCCGAGTCAATCGACGGCAAGCCGATTGGATGTGCGACGATCATGTGCTTACATGGCAATCCGCTTCTTACAATTCGACGTAGATACCGAGGGCGGCCAAGCCAAAGGAGTTCCACTATGCCCGATACCGATCTTCCGGACGATCCAGATTCAAACGACCTTGCCGATACACGCACGGCCTGGGCCGAAGATCGCACGGTATTGGCAAATGAACGGACCTTTGCGGGTTGGATGCGGACCGGGATGGCCTGCATCGCTCTTGCCCTTGGTCTAAAGGCGGTGTTCAAGGACACAGACTATCCTCTGATCGCCAAAGGCGTCGCCGAAGTGTTCATCTTGGTCGCGGTTCTCATTTTCTGGGCCGCGGTAACCAAATGTCGCGAAACACAAAAGCGAATGGACGATCATGACGTTGAAGCGCAGTCGCACAAGCGCATGACCACACTGGCAAGCATTTTGACTTGCGGCGCGCTGGCGACAGGTGTGATCCTCTGGCTGCTGTAAGGCGAAAACTCTTCGCGTGGTCGATCAGTTCTGATCGACCATCTC
This sequence comes from Sedimentitalea todarodis, assembly GCF_032595355.1. NCBI lineage: Bacteria > Pseudomonadati > Pseudomonadota > Alphaproteobacteria > Rhodobacterales > Paracoccaceae > Sedimentitalea > Sedimentitalea todarodis. The sequence continues at coordinate 6,161 of NZ_JASMWN010000042.1, forward strand.
ATCGCGAACCTGACCCCATGCCATCAGCGTGAAAATGACGGTGCCACCCACGATATTCCCGAACAGGACGGGGAGGAAAAAGCCGAATGCGGCGTCGTTGAAGCCCAGATTGCCAGTCACGGCCAGAAGACCCATTTCGACCGAACCAGCGACAATATGGGTGAAATCCCCTGCTGCAATGAGCCAGGTGAATACGAGGATGACATAGAATGCACCGTTTTTGAGCTGCGGCAGCATCCAAACGATCGCAGCGATCAGAATGCCTGCCGGAATGGCTCGCATGAAGCTCTCGCCCGGCGGCATGCCAATGGCATGCTCGGAGAGCGACATCAAGGCTGGCATCAGCACAGGCGGGATCGCAGACGTATGCGCAAAGACGGTTGCAATGGCGAAGGCACCAACGACATTCGCCGTCAGGACAATCCCCCAGAGGCGACAGATACGACCAAACATGTTGCGAGACGGTGTGAGCATGAACGGAAGAACGGTTGTGATCGTATTCTCCGTAAAAAGCTGCATCCGCCCCAGGATCACCAGTAGAAATCCAAGGCTGTAGCCAAGATTCTCGATCAGATAGCTGCTTGGTACATCTGGCAGGTAGGTGCGGAATATGGCTTCGCCCAGGACAGAAAAGCTGATCATGATACCGGCGGCAATACCCGACCAGATCAGAGAGCGGGTGGGCCGCGCCAGTTCCTCTTCACCGTCTCTTCTGATGACTTCGTAAATGAGGCGCGGTGACAGCTTGGCTGCGTCCTCGACGTCCTGTTCTTCAGACTGTCGATCGAGTGCGGATTTGATCCCGTTCTTACGATTTTCGGTCATCATTTTCAGAAATTTTCCCATCAGTCAGCAGTGTCCAAACCTGTGCAGACACGCTCTTATTGTCGAGACAATAGAAAATTGCGACACCACAGCAAGTGATTTTGAACCCAGTGGCGCACGGCTCACTGCCGCTGAAACAGCGGGATCGTGGACAAGGACATTTTCGCGGATCCGTCTTGCACATCCCGCGCATGGGAGATGTATATCAACGTATTGTTCTCAGCATCGAAAATCCGCTTTACGCGCAACGATTTCCAGACAACGGAGCGACGTTCCGAAAAGACGCTTTCGCCTTCGTCAGACCGATCGATATCACCCAGGGTGATCTCGCCGGTCTGACGGCAGGAGATGGATGAGTTGGAGGGGTCTTCGAACCAGTTCCCCTTTTGAAGACGGTCGATCAGTCCGCGGTCAAAGTAGGCGACATGACAGGTGACGCCCTCGACCTCGGGGTCTGCGAAAGCCTCGATGGTGATGTCGTTACCCAGCCAATCGACGTCGACGTTCCCGACCTTCTCGGCCTGCGCAAGCGAAACGCTTGTCATCAGGCCAATGATCGCTGCAGCAACGAGACGCCAAGCCTTGCCGGCCAGATCACACGCTGCAATCATCGCAATCCCAGGAAACTAAGAACAATCAAAACAACGACGATTACACCGATGATGTAGAAAACACGATTCATGTGACTCTCCTGTTTTTGGTGTTGGCTTGTCTTTTTCGGCAAGCATCTTGATGTGGAACCGCCCCGGGGGGCGATCCCGTGTCTTACGAGTGGTCGTTCAGGAAGTCGTCGACTTCCTTTTTGGCTTCCTCTTTGGATTTGCCGTATTTCGCCTGGAGTTTGCCTTCCAGCGCTTCGCGGTTTCCATCCATCTCAGCCAATTCGTCGTCCGTCAGATCGCCCCACTTGGCTTTGATATTGCCGGACATCTCTTTCCATTTTCCTTCAACTTGATCCCAGTTCATAGGTTTTCCTTTCGAGGTTATGACAACATCCGGCCACAAGCCATCGTTATCGATTGGTCGTTTCAAAGAAGCCGCGCGGGTATCGCAAATCGAGCCGCCACCGCGACGATGCTCAGGTCTTGCTGCGCACCATCCGCAGCGCCGCAATCAAGAGGCATGTCCCGGCAGCGGCGACAATCAACAGCCCGATCCGACCTGCCAGAGCGCCGATCATCAACCTGCCGATTGAGACCTGTTCCCGTCATAGTTCCCTGTCCGATATGGCCCAACAAGCACGTAGCGCTACAATTGCGGATATCGATGCGATCGCGGAGGGGAGCAGTTGCTCGCCCTCCGCAACACTCTACTTTTCGTAAGTCGGTTGCGCCTTGAGCGCCTCCACTGAAGAGTCGATGTAGACCTGCACGTCATCGCCGCCGTCCTTGCGCAAGACTGTCAATTCGTCAAACGTAACGGCCACCGGCTTTTCCCCCATACCGAGGAATCCGCCGACGTCGATAATCGCGCGATCAATGGTGCCCTTGTCATCCAGAAGCAGCGAGTGGATTTCGCCGACATCCTCGTCATCAACCCCGTAAACGCGCGCTCCCGTAAGCATCTCGGTGGTCAGTTCGGAACGTTCCGTCCTGGCATAGCCGTCACGCGTTACGTCGGGCGCCATCAACATCGACCGCCTGGGCGTTGTCTCGGCGTCCATCTCGGCGTTATCCATGTCACGCTCAAAGCTCGGCGCCGCCTTGAGCGCCTCGCTCGAGGACTTGATCACGAGAAAGAAATCATCAGCGTCGTCGGCTTCACGCATGATGTGGATCTGCTTCATGTCCATGGCGACATCCTTTTCGCCAAGCCCGAGAAAACCGCCAACGCCGACGATCACAGCGACGACGTTTCCATCGGGCGAGATCACAAGTTCATTGATCTCGCCGATGTCGTCCCATTCGGTCTGCGCGTCCGGAACCATGTTTGCCGTCACGTCAACGTCCTGCTCGGCGCTATAGACACGCATGCCGATGAATTCGGAGGCCAACAGATCATTGTCAGTGACGGAATAATCCATAAAACCAGTCATATGGTCATCCGCGAATGCCGATGTCGCCATGGTCAGACATACGGCGGTCGTCATCATAAGGGGTTTCATCATATTCATGTTCCTTCGTTGTGGCGCTATGACATAATGCCAACCAAGTGCGCCTGATGTTCGCCTCTACGCCTCGTGTCCGTTCGCCAAAGAGACCTGGGAACACATTCAAGGACGCAGACCCGGAAGGGCCATTCGAAGCTCAGAGCCGGTGTTTGGATTAGCTCATGAGAGAAACAGCGCACCATCATATGACACAGCACCTGCCATTTTTGCTTCTGTGCACGCTACGTCATTTGAGGTAGGGATCAGAAATCATCCGGTCTAGACTCTCGGAACCAGCTAGCGCTGGTGGATTGAAATCGTTCAAGGAAAGAGCATCTCAGTGGCTACAAAATGCAAGTACTGCCCGTTGCGCCGGAAATCGCTCTTTGCCCCCATGACCGAGGAAGAGGTCGAAGGCATGCAGCGGTTCAAAGTCGGCGAATTGGTCGTGGATCCTGGCACTCCTATCCTGATGGAAGGGTCAAATAGTCCACAGTTGTTCACCGCTTTGCACGGAATGGGGCTGCGTTTCCGCCATTTGGAGAACGGCGAGCGCCAGGTGATCAATTTCGTGTTCCCGGGTGACTTCCTCGGTCTGCAAGCTGGTTTGATGGGGGAGATGGGGCATTCCGTCGAGGCAACGACTAAAATGACGCTCTGCGTCTTTAACCGAAGTGAGTTGTGGTCCTACATCAGGGCCGATCCCGAGCGCGGGTTTGAACTCGCCTGGCTTGCCGCCGTCGAAGAGCACTTTTTGGGGGAGACGCTAACAACGGTTGGCCAGCGCACGGCACTGCAGGCCATAGCCTGGGCATTCGTGCGCATTTATCTGCGGGTCAAGGCATGTGGCAACGGCGGCGACGGAGCAATACGCTTTCCGTTCAAGCAAAAGGACCTGGCTGATGCGCTCGGTCTCTCGCTGGTTCATACGAACAAGACCATAGGGATATTGAAATCGCGCCAGCTGATTGGGTGGACGGGCGAAGAGGTTCTGATCCATGATCTTGCCGGTTTGGCCAAGGTTGGGCTAACCACGGTCAGCAAACCGAAAAATCGCCCAATCATGTGACCTGTGCGCGGTAGCTGAGTTGCATAGGATAACCCAGCGATACAGAACCCGTGTACGTGTGGCGTACACCCCGCGAGATCAGGGAACCGGGAGACTTTCCAAGGCATCAATTGCGGCCTTGCGCAGCCTTGCCAATTCGGTGACTTCCAGCTTCAGCGCGCCCGCCGGCGGGGCATTTGGCGTTTTTGCTATCTCGGTCCGGAATGCCTTGATCCTGGCGACGAAGTCGGCCACGGCGGTTGCCAACACCTTCAGTTCTTCGACCGCGCCTGCGCTTTCATGAATATTCGCCTCACCTGCTTTGCGAGCGGTCTCGATCTTGATATCAAACGCCTCTTTCTGAGCCGGGCTTAGCTCCGCCGCATCCGGCTGGGCCAGCGCGGCCTGAGCCAACTGCACCTGCGTATCCAGCGCCTGCCGCAACTTGGCAAAGGCGTCAACTGCGTGTTGGATTTCATCGCGGATCGCCCCGATGTCATCGACCAGTGTGGTCAATTCCGAAGCGCCCCAGCGGCGAATGTTCGTCCAGTCGGCGTAGGTTTCCTGCCGCTTCGCCAATTCCGCGATCCGCTTGCGCAAGTCTGTCCGTTCCTCCTCGCGCAGGGCCGGGCCAGAACAATCATCCGACAGGGCCTTTATCAGAGCGGCCTGATCCTGAGCCTTTTTGAACCGGGGCATGCGCTCGTCAACTATCGCTTTGGACAACAGATCGAATTTTCCGGCGATCTCGTCGCGCTCCTTTCCAAATGTCTCAAGCTCGGTATCACTGGGCGTGTCCGGGATGCCTTCGGCAAGCGCATCGCGCAGCTTGAGTAAATCTTGTTTTTCGTCGTCCAAGGCCCACGGATGAGGTTCGATTGCCCTGACCGAGTCCCGCAGCTTCTGCCCGGCAACCCGGCGTCGTTCCAGATCGTCTTCTATGGATTTGTGATGCGCGGCATGCGCCGCCTGAAGCTTGGAAAACCCATCTTCGACGCTCGCCAGTTGTACCGCATCCACGGCGTCCGGCAGTGTCGAAACAAAGGCCGCGATCTGATCCTTGATCGCCTTGGAATCCCCCTCGGGTGCCTGATCATGCGGTGTCAGATCCCCGGCGGCCCTGGCAATCTCGGCGAGACGGCTGGCTCGGTCTTCGGCTTCGGCGCGCAGGCGTTCAGCGATTTCGCCAATGGTGTCTTGCAATTGGTGCATGCCGTCCATCGCTGCATCCAGTGCATCGCGGGATGGTGTGCCAACGAGCGACTTGTCAATCGCATCGCGGCGGTCCTCGATCAGTGTGTTGTCGGTCTCGGTGGCACCAGGAGGGGCACGTAGCGGCGACAGCAAGCGGCGCAGAACTTCGGCTTCGGCTGCGCGCACTTCGGGGCCTTTATCGGCCGCGCCTGCATCGTGTGGAGGCACCTCGTCAAGAAGATCCTTGAGCCGCTCCAGTGCCACGGCCGCTGCAACAATGTCATCTGCATCAAGTGCTGCGCGCACGCCATCGGCTGCCGTCAATGCCGGATGGCCACCGCCCAATCTGGCAATTGCCATCATCTGCGGCGCCAGTCCCATCAACCCACGGGTGATCCGTTCGACCGATGCACTGTCCGACAAAGTGTCAGTAAGTGCCGCGTCGACTTCAATCCCAAGGAAGCGACGCAGAAAATTCGCCTGAGCCGTTGTCAACATTTCATGGGATCCGCCTTGCCATCAGTCACTGCAAACAGAATGCTTGGTGAATTCAACTTTGCGCGCTAGCCTGAGCCAGAGAAGCCATTTTGTCGAGTCTCTTTTGCCATGAATGAGAAGCAGGTCGTCGCGTTCAGCAAGGAACATGCTGCCTATTTCAAGGCGCTAACTATTCGTATTGCAAAGAGAAAATCGTTGTTCGACGATATCGGAGAAAGCGATCTCGAAGATCTGACGACCGCGTTGGACGGCCCAGACAAGGTCGACAATCTGGTTCGGGCGATGCCAAAGAACCCGCCACTGAGCGATGTCATCAAGGCATTTGGTGGCGATTTCAAGCGACTTGAAACTCTGGTCAACTCGACCCTTGGCGGGAATTCCGACGCCTTGGCGGTCATCCTCGATGCCGGCTGCAACAATGATCCGGCCAAGCTGGTCGCGCTCGCCGAAAAGTTGAAGGATGGGGAAAGCCAGAAGAGATTCAAGGCGGTCGTCCAAAACGGTGGCTTTGCCGGTAACCCTTTGGCACTCGCAGAGGTGCTGGCAACGGGTTGCGGTGGGAAAGTCGATGAATTTGCCAACTTCATCGACGGATTTGACGATCCCGATGACGTTGAACGGCTCGAAGGTATCATGTCCGGTGGCGGGCTTGGTGCCGCGCCAGGTGCGCTTGCGGGCCTGGTGAAGTCGGGTGGCGCTACTCTGGTCAAAAAGATGGGAACGGAATTCACCTCTGGTCCTGATCGCAAGAAACTGTCCGGGCTGTTGTCAAAGGGAGGGTTGGGCGGCGAGAACAATGAAAACCCGCATTCCCTGGCCAGTGTTTTGTCCGCCTTTGGCGACGATCCCAACAAGCTGAAGAATCTGCATGACGCATTTGGTGAAGACGATTTGGGCGACCTGGCAACCATTGTTCATGCGCTGGATTCAGGATCAAAGGCCGACAGTTCGAAAACCGGAGAGCGGCTGAAGAAGATCTTTGATGGGTTCGACGCCCGCACGGTCGGCACCGATCAGGACAAGTTTGACCGGATAAAAACAGTGTTCTTCAAGAACATCACATCTGTCGGTGGCAGCCGAAGCGGCCCGGAAGATGCCGGACCCGCCGCGACCGAAAAGATGCAGCAGGCATCGGTGATGGTCTCGTTGCCGCCGCAGGCTGTGGCGCAACCGGGGGTCGAAACCTGCTGCACCGACGAAATGGCGAGCGATCTGTTGGTTGCCTCCGGCAAGACCCTTGCCGAGATTGAGGCGATGGATCCCGCTGAGCGCAAGAGCGTTGCGGCGGCTGCGGTGCTGGGCGCCAACAAGGCCGACGACGAAAAGAACGCCGCTCTGCGTACGACTCAGGCAGCCGCTCTGCTCGACGGGTTGCCAAGCGCCACCACCGCGGAAAAGGACATGATGTCTAAGGTGGTGACAGCATCCTACGGCGCCACGCTGACCGCCGACGCGGCCCGCACTCTGGGATCGAAAGGCACGGCAGCCAATGATGAAATTCGCGCCGCGTTGAGCGAGCAACTCGAAATCCAGACAGGTGCCAAGCCGGGTTCGGCAGAGCTTTTGGCGCTTCAGGCGGAGAACGGAGACAAAGCCAAGTTGGCGACCACAGCAGCCGCGCAGATGGCGAAGGCTTTGAGTGCAGCCAAGGCCCCGGTTGATCCTCGGTTGTTGTCGGCTGCTGCCGCGGCGGCTCGTGCGGCGCAGGAAGCCGCTGCGTTGACGGTCGATGAAACCGATCGTCATGCGGCCCTTGACGCTGCGATCCTTCTGACCGAAACGATTGCCGAGGCCAGCGACAGGTTGGCAGCTCTGGTCACGACCCGCGCAGCGCTTAGCGATCCCGACGGTCAGGCCGGGCTGGCCGCCGCGCGCGAGGCCGAAACCGCAAAATCCGCGCTAACGAAACTGGATGTGCCGGGACTGGGTGCGCCCGCCAAGAAGGTTCTGGACGATCTCAGGGATGAGTTGGATGAAACGGCCCTATCGGCAGGAGCGGCCGCGCTGATCGGTGCCGAGATCACCCGAATTCAGGCCGATCCAGACCTCAAGAAAAAAGCCGAGGCCGCAGCCAAGGCGGACGCCATTGACGATACACCCGAAGCGCTTGTTTCTGCTACAAAAGTCATCGACGATCAGGCGAAGGCGTCCAAGGTCAAGGCTGAAACGGCCTCCGCCGCCCTGACCCCAATGCCCGCGCCGCCGACGATTGCGCAGATCGTCGCCGCGTGTGAAATGGGTGAGCTGGCAATGCGAGATGGCAGGTTGGCGGTGGACGACACGATCCGGACCGAAACGCTGGCAGCGGCGCAGGCGGCAATCCGGGCGGGCACTGCCGCTGCAAAGGCGCTGGCCAAGCATCACATGAAAGACGCCAGAACAAGGCTCAGCGCGGAAGCCAAGATCAAGGTGACGGCCTCGCGTGGACCAAGTGACGCCTTCGTGGCAGCACGTGGTGCTGAGATCCCCGCCAATGGAGTTCCACCGGCTCCGGGTGTCGCTGCCGTTGCCGCCAATGGCCCCGCATTGGATGGGATCACCGAGGCCCGCGAAGGCCTGTCGAATGCCGCTGCAGTCCGCGCCGAGGGGATTGCGCGCGATACGCCGGCTGTGCAGACCGCACGATTGGATGCAGCCACGGCGGCAACCATTGCCGAGATGCCCGGCGCTTCGCCTGCTGCAAGGCTCGACGCGGTTGAAAAGGACCTCGCGGCTGCCGTGGCGCTCGCGGCGGCGGTCAAACAAAAAGCCATCGACGCACGCACCGCACTGGCAGGCCCCGGACCGGGAACCGGCGACCAGATTCTGAAGGCCGTCGAAGTAACGAAGGCGGCGATTGGCGCCGCGCTGAAAGTGGTGGAATTGACTCGGCGTGTGGTCGATGCCGCGCGCATGCTGGAACCCGATGCCAAGGCGAAGGCCAATGCGCCCGGCGCCGTGCCTGCCGATGGGCTGCTTCTGACCCGGATCAGCGATTTGGCCAAGGACAAGGCCAAAACGGTCAAAGCATCGCAGACGGCAATGGCGGCTCTTGATGCGGATATCGCCCAGTTGCGAGTGGACGCCAAAGCTCTCTCTGACGCTTCAGCGCCGCCGGATCAGGCAGCGATCACCACTGCGGCAGGATTTGTCGCGATGGTGGATACGGAAGGTTTCAGAGTCGGTGGCGGGGCGGTTCTTGCGCAGGCCAAGGACAACGACGACCTGATCCGGGCCGCATCAACATTTGACGTCAAGGACCCGCACGCCCTGGCGGCTTGGGTCGGTGCTGCCGACGAAGAAGCGGATCTGGAACATTTCTGTGGGCGGCATGCCCGATCGCATCATGCCTTTGAAGGGCGCGATCTTCATGACGAAGCCGAGGTTCTGGCTGGTGCCATGGTCGATTTGCAAACCGGCCCGGCCCGCACCACCCCGGATCGTCGCCTGATAAAACAGTCGAAATTCGGCAACAAGCCAACCACCATGTGGCCTGATGGCGTGACCGACGTTCAGGTCCGCGTCTATATCAGCGACGCAATCACGGCGGCCGGTGTTGTGCTGGGTGAACCTCTGAGTGATTATCTGTGGCCGGCCCCGCCCCCGTACCCTGCAAATCCGAACAACTACCGTAAGACGGACCTGGCCATTACCGGTTCAGTGGCACCGACCGGACCGTTTACAGTCATGTTTGCTGCGTCAAGAGGGGGTTCAGCCCCAGAGATCGAAGTCGGACAATTCGCGCCGGTGGGTTTGGAATCATTCACGTTGCTGGATCTGAAAATGATCCGTAAAGCATTGGGATAGGGAGCGCGAGATTTGGAAATCAGCTTTTACCTTCATGGTGACAGCAATGGCGGCTTCTACGACGAAGCCTTCTTTGCGGATGACACGGATCCGGCGGCGACCTTTGCATTGTGCCGACGCGGCGAAGGTGGAGTTGAACTGACCAACGATGCGACGGGGGCCTCGATCATTGTCGACGATCTGACCGATTTTGTCATCGAAGGGCTGTGTCTTGACGGGGCGGCGGCTCTGCTCCGCGGGGAGAGTCACAAGTTCAGTGGATTCCTGCAAACCAGCGGTTTGGTCATTGATAACGACGGCAAGACCGCATCGACCAGCGATCGCGGCCTTGACCTGATAGAAGCCCCGGCAGACGAATTCGCCGCCGCGATGTTGGCCTGTGCCGGGCGATTTGCCGACCTTCTGGAAAGGGTGGCCAAGTCGGATCCCAACCAGCAAGGCACTGCCGAAACGATTCGGGCGCGGATATCGGAAATCAGTGGCGTCTGAAACCTCTCGAACGGGGCGTCGATGGTTTTCGAATGAGCAGGCTGACGTCCATCGACACCGCATTCCATTGGCCCGTCGGTCATGTTCCAGTGATGCCGGACTTTCAATCTGAGGCAGTCAGATGGCGATGATCACTTTCGCCATGTGTTATGCAAGCTTGGGCGATAGCGGGTACTCGACCCGCATGGCAGATACGGTTTCTAGACGGATGGTGCAAAACCAAGAATGCGCTGTCTCAGGCCGATCGCGGCACAGCCCATGATACAAATAATTGTAAGCGGAGCGCTGTAGGCGAGGACAGAAAATGCTGACAGTCCTTGACCAATGCTGCATCCAACCGCCACGACGTAAGGCTCCTGCGGGGGCCGTCTGAGTTCGGTTACGATCCGATGATAAGTCCGACGTTATGTCCGACTTTATTTACCGCCCTCAAATCGAAGTTCTCTCTGCAGCCGATTGCATTCGTCGTCGGCAATGGTCGGATGAGGACAAGTACCGGATTGGTGAGGAGAGTTTTGTCGGTCACAGGCAAGTGACAGCCACGGCTCGGCGGCATGGCATTTGCCGATCGCTGTTGACGATCTGGCGGCGACAGTATCGCAACGGAGAGCTGGGTGCGGGCCGC
>NZ_JASMWN010000043.1:0-15705 GCF_032595355.1 Sedimentitalea todarodis
TGTTTGACGTTTGAGAAGTCCCAATCGTCAGACAGGTGCGTCAGATATCAAAATGCGCTGCGGTCACGGCAAACACGATAAACCCGCAACAAGCGCCATTGCCGCGGCAGCGGCTTCGTCCAAGTCCCGCATAGCCGACCTAGCTCTCAACAAAACCTACGGCAGCTTTGGTTCAGCAGGGAGGATAGTTTTTTGAGGGGTTAGCAGTATTTTACCACTTGGTCAAATTCGCATAAGGTTCAATATGTTTTATGGGGATTTACCCCAACTCGGCAACTTGCGCTGAACATCTTGAGTACAGCTAAACGCCTCTGTCTGAGCGGCGTTTCCGAGGGAATTGGCCATTCCGGACCAATTTAAGTGCGTTGTCCCGCTTCGTGACTTCGGCCAACCAGGTCCAATCCGCGTATTTGTCGCCAGTCTGACGTAGATGTGTATAGCGCTTCAGCGAAGTCCACGACCGGTGACCTGAGTTGGCTGCAACGTACGGAATGTTGAGGCCGAGCTCGAACAGGCGTGAAACACCGTCATGCCGGAGGTCGTGAAAGTGAAGTTCCTTTATTTCCAATAACTTGCAAGCTCGCGTGAATGCAGCGCTGATAGCATCAGTCGAGTAGGGGAATATCTCGTCTTCTATCAATGGCATGGCCTCGATGATCGCCAGAGCCTGTTCCTGCAGGTCACACCAGACATCGTTGCCGATTTTTTCGCCGGGGTTCTTCATGTCCCGGACCAACATGCGTTTGCCTTCCACGTCGAGGTCCTTCCAGCGGATGCGGACGATCTCTTCCTGCCGTCGGGTGGAAAAGATGGCAAAGGCGATGATCCTATGCATCGGGATGGACGTGGGGCGACGTCGGGAGCGGTCCAGAAAGTGCTGCATGAGTTGATCTAGTTCATCGAGCGTGGGACGCCGATCCCGTTCACGGCTCTTGCCCGTGATACCAAGTTTGTCCGCCACTTTCCGGGCGTCCTCCATAGCCTGCGCGTTTAGTGGAAAGCCCCATGCGGGTCTGGCGATGGAGAAAACAGCACCGAGATGGGCGAGGTAGTTGGAGACTGTTTGAGGCTGAACGCCGCTATTGAGCTTTTCTCGCGCAAATTCGACGATGTCAGCGCTGGTTATCGCGTCACAGTGTTGGTCCGCGATATCAAACGTCTTGATGCTTTTCAGAACTTGGGTCTTGGTCCGGCCGATCTGTTTGTTGCTTTCTTGGACATACCTGTCGATGGCATCACCCAAGGTCGGTGTCTTCTTGCTTTTCGGTTGAGTTTTGAGCGCATCAAGGGCACCGGGTCGCGCCAGAATTTCTTCGCGGGTTTCAATCCACGCCGCAGCGGTTGATCTGCGCTCGAATGTCTGACTTTCGCGAAGTAAGACTTTACCTTGCCGCATCACTGAGATTTGTGCGAGCCAAGCTATGGTGCCATTCTTGCGACGACGCTTTATGATGGTTCCCATGATTTACAACATGGCCTTTCATTTTACAACACGTGTTGTAAATGTAGCAGATAATGGGCCTAAATGGCAAGATATCGAACATAGGCGAACTTGAACACTCGGAGCTAAGTATTGGAAAAGGCGGTAAAATCGCAGATTGGCGTAAGTAGCAGATTATCCGTGGCTCCGATGATGGATTGGACCGACCGACATTGCCGATATCTCCATCGGCTGCTGTGCCGCAGAGCCCTGCTATATACCGAGATGGTGACGGCTCCGGCTTTGGTGCGGGGCGGGGCGTTGCATCTGTTGGAGTATAGTCCCGAGGAGCACCCGGTGGCGTTGCAGCTTGGTGGATCGGAGCCGCTGGAACTGGCCAAGGCGGCACGGCTGGCGTCGCAGGCGGGGTATGACGAGATCAACCTGAACGTCGGTTGTCCTTCGGACAGGGTACAGTCCGGGGCGTTTGGAGCGGTGCTCATGTTTCAGCCCGGATTGGTGGCCGATTGTGTTGCCGCCATGCAAGAGGCGGTTGATGTCGAAGTCACGGTGAAATGCCGGATAGGGGTGGATGATCAGGTTGCGGAAGAGGCCCTGCCGGCGTTTCTGGATCGGATCCGCAGCGCTGGCTGTCGGAGGGTGACGATCCATGCGCGCAAGGCCTGGCTGCAAGGTCTCAGCCCCAAGGAGAACCGCGATATTCCGCCGCTGGATTATGATCTGGTTCTGCGCATGAAACAGGGCTTCCCCGATCTGCACATCTCGATCAATGGCGGCATTACCACGCTGGCGCAGGCACGCTCCTTTCTGGACGCCGGGCTCGACGGGGTCATGATCGGGCGCGCGGCCTATCACGATCCGGTGTCGGTGCTTGCTGACGCGGACCCGGTGGTTTTTGGAACCGGCACCCGCAGCGATCCTGCCGAGATCGTGCACCGCATGATACCCTATATCGAAACGCATCTGATACGAGGAGGCAAGTTGCATCAGATCAGCCGCCATATGCTGGGTCTGTTCGCCGGACGCCCCGGTGCGCGGGCCTGGCGCAGGATGCTGTCCGAGGGCGCACACCGGCCCGGAGCGGGACCGGAACTGGTTCTCGCCGCGCTGGCGCAGGTGCCACCGGACGAGATCAGCCAGGCGGGGTAGGGCATGATGGCCATCGATCGCCAGCGGCATGCGTTCGATGCGCGTGGCTGGCTGGTCTTTGACACGGACCCGCAGGTCGCCGAATGGGCCGACCTCGCGTGCCCCATGGCCCAGGCTGCCGTGCAGAACCCGGAGCTGGCCAATTGGCTGGATTGTGACGGTACGTGGTTTGTCGGTGTCGATGCGCTGCCCAATGATGTGCATGGCAGGGTTGGTGGCTCTGCACCTCTGGCGGGGGCGGCCATCGATTTCATCACGCGTCACATGGGGAAGCTGCCGCCTCTGCATCGCGCCCAGGTGTCGGTGACCTATCCCGGCTATCCGCGCCCGCGCCGTGGGGAGAGCGATAGCGCCGCGCGGTATCGCCGGCATCGCGATGCCGCCCATATGGACGGTTTGCGCGCAATCGGGCCCGCGCGCCGACGGCACCTGAGTGAACCGCATGCATTCATCCTGGGGCTGCCGCTGACTGATGCGGGGCCGACCGCCGCGCCGCTGGTGGTGTGGGAGGGGAGCCATCACATGATGCGCAGCGCCTTTGCCAGGGCCTTCGCCGGGTACGCGCCGTCGGAATGGTCAGATTTGGACGTCACTGATCTTTATGTTGCCGCGCGCAAGCGGGTGTTTGAGACCTGCCGCCGGATCCCGCTGCCAGCCAAGCCGGGTCAGGCCGTGTTGCTGCATCGGATGGTGTTGCACGGCGTGGCCCCTTGGGCGGCTGGGGCAGATGCCGATGGTCGGATGGTCGCTTATTTCCGTCCCGAGATGCCCGGCGGCATTGAACCCTGGCTGACGGCTCAGCCTTGATTGCGCCTCGCCCGACCGCCCCGCCGTTTTTTCAGGCGCGGCGCGCGACTAGGCAGATCGGCCATCACCGCCGCGCGTTCATCCGTGCTCATCCGCGACCACTGTGCGATTTCGTCGATGCTGCGCAGGCAGCCAACACATAGCCGTTCCTCGGGATGCACGACGCAAACCTGCACACAGGGCGAGTCGATTTCGTCCCGTTTCCAGACATCCCGGCTCATCGTGCGGCCTCATTCTTGATGTGGCGCATCCGGTCCAGCGCGCCCTGCAGAATATAGCTCGCCGCGACGTGATCGATCACCTCTGCGCGACGTTTTCGGGTCGTATCCGCCTCCAAAAGCGCGCGTTCCGCAGCCACCGTGCTCAGCCGCTCATCCCAAAACCCGATGGGCAGGTCGGTCAACTGGCTCAGGTTGCGGGCAAATGCCCGGGTCGATTGGCATCGCGCGCCTTCGCTGCCATCCATGTTGCGCGGCAGGCCAAGCAGAATGGCCCCCACCTCGCGGTCACTCACGATCTGCAACAGCCGCTCCGCATCCAGCGTGAACTTGCGCCGTTTGACAGTTTCGATCGGGGTTGCCGTGGCGCCAAGCCGATCCGAGAGGGCGACACCGATGGTCTTTTCACCCAGGTCCAGCCCGAGCAGCGCCCGCATCGGCGGGCAGGCGGCGGCGAAATCGTTGAAATCATCGCAGATCATTGGTCAAGGCCTGCCTGACCTGCGGCTTGCTCGATGACCGACAGCGCCGCGTCATCTCCGGCGAACACCTCTTGCGCATTGGCATAGATCGCCTGGGCCCGCTCTGTTTCGCCCAGCACCCCCAATGCCCCGATCAGCCGGGCCCATTCCGGCGGCGTGCCGCCCTGGCTCGCCAAACGGTCCGACAGTCCCTGAACCATGCCCCGGATCATCTCTGTCCGGTCTGTCTCGCTCATCTCGCCTGCGGCGGCGACGTCGGCGGCACTTGGGCCGGGCAGGGCGGGCAACATGAATTCGACCCCTGCACGGCGGGCCATATCCTCGATCTGGCCGCGCACGGGCGGGATCCACGGTGCGTCGGACGGGCCGTCCTGCAACAGCGCATTCCAGATCCGAAACGCCAGATCAGGACGCCCGGTCTGCGCCATCATCAACCCGGTGTAATACCGTGCATGGCCGTTGTCCGGGTCCTCTGACAGAACCCTGTTCAGGACCTGCTCGGCCTCGGGTGACACATACCCGCCTGCGGCCAGTACCAGCATGGTGGCATAGTCCGAATAATCCGCCGCCGTGGCCGCGTCACCCTTGATCCGCAGAACGTCGGCTTGTGCCGCCACCGCGGCCTTGAAATTGCCGGTTGCGGCCTCGTTGCGTGCCAGCAACATCTGCCCCTGAAGGTCATCGGGGCGGGTCTTGACCGTTTCCCGCAGGCGTTCCATCAAGGTCTGGTACTCGGCGCTGATCTCCTGCTGGTTTGGCGTTGCGGGCAGGCTGGTCTCGGCCTCGGCCTGACTGGGCCGGGTTTCGCGCATCGTTTCAGCCAGTTCAATGCGCCGGTCCAGTCCCAGGTCTCCATGGCCCGGTGCGCCCAACGACCGGTACAGCATCATTGTCCCGCCGATCAGCGCGACACCGACCAGAACCGCCATCACGAGCGACAGCGGACCCGATTGCACCTCACCCGATCGCGTCAACTGTATCTGGCTATCGGCGGACAGAATGCGCCTCGAAATCTCGGTCCTGACCCGGTTGGCATCGGCGGCGTCGATCACGCCGCGTTCGAGATCACGCTCCACATCCTTGAGTTGGTCGCGATAGACCTGCATGTCAAAGGCCGCCGCAGGGCTTGCCGAGGCCCGCGTCCGCAGCAGAACCAGCGCAAGTGTCGCCGCGATGACCAACGCCAGGGCCGATGTGATGATCCAGAATGTCATTGGGCCTCCTGCTTTGACCCTTCATGTAGCTTTCCATGTCGCGGGAAAAAAGGGACAAAGCGGGATAACCAGCAGCTTTGGCGCGGCAAATTCGACCTATGTCGCAATTCGGTCTGGAAATGCCGCCTCTGGTATCCTCTTTTGGACGGCGTCCGCCAGAAGCAATAGTATGGTGGAAGCCGCCCGAATCCCTGTTTGCCGCGCGCCCCGGAGGTCCCGATGAAACGATATTCTGCCTTTGCCATCGCCCGCGAGGCCCTGCGCAACCACACCGGATGGGAGCGGGCGTGGCGTGCGGCGGAACCCAGGAAACAATATGACGTCATCATCGTCGGTGCGGGCGGGCATGGTCTGGCGACGGCCTACTATCTGGGCAAGAACTTTGGCATCACCAATGTGGCCATTCTGGAAAAGGGCTGGCTGGGTGGCGGCAACACCGGGCGCAACACAACGATCATCCGCTCCAACTACCTGCAGGACCCGTCCGCCGCGATCTATGAAAAGGCGCGGAGCCTTTATGAAACCCTGAGCCAGGATCTGAACTACAACATCATGTTTTCGCCGCGCGGGGTCATCATGCTGGCCCAGACCCAGCACGAGGTGCGCGGCTATCTGCGCACCGCCGAGGCCAATGCGCTTCAGGGCGTGAAAACCAAGTTCATCAGCCCCAAGCGGGTCAAGGACCTGGTGCCGATCATCAATCTGGACGGACCACGCTATCCGGTTCTGGGCGGGCTTTGGCAGGAACGCGGCGGCACCGCCCGCCATGATGCGGTGGCCTGGGGCTATGCGCGTGCCTGCTCGGACATGGGCATGGACATCATCCAGAAATGCGAAGTCACTGGCATCCGCCAGGATGGTGGCAAGGTGACCGGCGTCGACACCACGCGCGGATCCATCGATTGCCACAAGCTGGGCGTCGTGGTGGCGGGCCATTCCGGGGTATTGGCCGATATGGCCGGCTTTCGCCTGCCGATCGAATCCGTGGCATTGCAGGCGCTGGTGTCCGAGCCGATCAAACCCTGCATGGACGTGGTCGTGATGGCCAACACCGTGCATGGGTACATGAGCCAGTCTGACAAGGGCGAGATGGTCATTGGCGGCGGGGCGGACGGGTACAACAACTATACCCAGCGGGGCAGCTTCCACCATATCGAGGAAACCGTACGGGCGCTGATCGAAACCTTCCCGATGATTTCGCGCCTTAAGATGCTGCGGCAATGGGGCGGGATCGTCGACATGACCGGTGACCGCTCGCCGATCCTGTCGAAAACCCCCGTCGACGGGATATTCATCAACTGCGGCTGGGGTACCGGCGGCTTCAAGGCGATCCCCGGCTCGGGCTGGGGCATGGCGGAACTGATGGCCAAGGGGCATTCACCGCTGACCGATGCCTTTTCGCTCGACCGGTTCAGGGAAGGCCGCTTCATTGACGAAAGCGTCGCGGCAGGGGTGGCGCATTGACAGCGTTTGCCGAAAAACGCCGAGGCGCAAATGCGCGTGCGCAGCAAATGTCTGCGCCGCGCTCGGCCATGCATGCTTGCGTTGTCGGTGGCGGGTTCTGATGCCCTATTCCGAACCCATGGCCGAAACCATGCGCGCCGATCTGGGTGTGGAGCCGGGCCTGTCCGAGAAAAAGATGTTCGGTGGCATCTGCTTTCTGCTGCATGGCAACATGTTTGGCGGCATTGGCAAGGAGGGTGCGCTGTATCGTCCGGGCAAGCCCAACGAGGCCGACGCGCTGGAATTGCCCGGCGTGACCCCGATGATCATGGGCGGGCGAAAGATGGGCGGTTTTGTCCGCTTGGATGATGACGGCTTTGCCGATCACACCACCCGCCGCCGTCTGACCGAAATCACCTTGGGCTTTGTCGCAAGCCTGCCACCAAAAGGATGAGACAATGCTGACCCTCACCTGTCCCTATTGCGGTGTGAAAGCCGATGAAACCGAACTCGCCCCCGGCGGTGAAGCGCATCTGAAACGCTTTGGGCCGGAGTCGTCGGATGATGATTTTCATGGCTATCTGTTCTCGCGCAAGAACCCGCGTGGCCTGCATTTCGAACGCTGGCGGCATTCGCACGGCTGCGGCAAGTGGTTTCATGCGGCGCGGGATACGGTGACGCTTCAGGTCTTTGGCACCTATCCCGCACAGAGCTATGCGCCGCCAAGGGACATCGTGAAGGCCATCAAGAAACGGCATCCCGACTGGGCATGGGAGGCGTCTGCATGACCCTTCGCACATTGCAATATCAATCGCCAATCGAGGGCCGGCCATGAGCAAGAGATTGAACACACATGGTCGCCTGATCGACCGGTCCAAGCGGATCGGGTTTTCCTTCAACGGCAAACCGCTTGCCGGACATCCCGGCGATACGCTGGCCTCGGCGCTCTTGGCCAATGACCGGATGATGGTCGGTCGCTCGTTCAAGTACCACCGCCCGCGCGGCGTTGTCGCCTCTGGCACGGAAGAGCCGAACGCCCTTGTGAACATGGGGCAGGGTGCAACGTTTGAACCGAACCAGCGCGCCACCACGACCGAGTTGTTTGACGGGCTGACCGCCCGCAGCCAGAACCACTGGCCGTCTCTGGAATTCGACGTGGGTGGCATCAACAAGCATCTGTCGCGGCTGCTTCCGGCCGGGTTCTATTACAAGATGTTCATGTATCCGCGCGCCTTCTGGAAGAGCGTGTACGAGCCGTTTATCCGGCAATCCGCAGGTCTGGGGCAGGCACCCAAAGAGCGGGATGCCGACACCTACGAACATTTTTACGCGTTCACCGATATCCTGGTGATCGGTGGCGGCATCGCGGGCCTGATGGCAGCCAAGACCGCGGCCGAAAGCGGCGCGCGCGTGCTGCTGCTGGAACAAACAGCCTTTTGGGGTGGGCGGTCCCCGGTTGATGGCGGTACGGTCGATGGTGAGCCTGTCGCGCAATTCATCGATAGAACCGTTGCAGAGCTTGCGGAGATGGACAATGTCACCCTGCGCACCCGCTGCATGGGGGCCGGGGTCTATGATCACGGCTATGCGTTGGGCTATGAACGGCTGACCGATCATCTGCCGCTGGCGCAAGGGCCGCGCCATCGTCTTTGGCGCATCCGGGCTGCGCAGATCATCACCGCAACCGGGGCCATCGAACGGCCCTTGTCCTTTGCAGGAAATGACATACCCGGCGTCATGCTGGCCTCGGCCATGCGCGACTATGTCGTCAACTACGGCGTCACGCCGGGCGAGCGTGTCGTTCTCGCCACCAACAACGACGACGGCTATCGCACCGCCATTTGCCTGAAAGAAGCAGGCGTTAACGTGGTCCGTGTTCTGGATGCCCGGAATGCCGGCGGTGGCGCATTGATGGAAGAGGCGCGGGCGCTTGGCATCCGCATTGATCCGGGGCGCGCCATTGCCAAGGTTGGCGGCGGCAAGCGGGTAAAGACTGTGCAGATCTGTGCGCAGGATGGCATCGGTGGCGCGCTGGAAGAGGTGAAATGCGACGCAGTCGCGATGTCGGGCGGATGGTCGCCGGTCGTGCACCTGTGGTCCCATTGCGGCGGCAAGTTGCTGTGGGATGAGGCGCAGGCGCATTTCCGGCCCGATCCCGAGCGCCCGCCCCTGGGCGCGGACGGAGCAGGGTTTGTCAGGGCCGCGGGGACGTCGAACGGCGAACTTGGCCTTGGTGCGGCGCTCGCGGATGCGGCGGCGGCGGGCAAGGCCGCGGCCAAGGCGGCGGGGTTCAAGCCAAAGAACACCAAGCTGCCTGTGGGCGAGGCCACGGCGGAAGTGCCATTGGAACCGGTCTGGCTGATGCCGCGGGAGGCGCATATCGACTTGCGGTCAAAATCGTGGCTGGATTTTCAGAACGACGTCAAGGTGTCTGACGTGCAACTGGCGGCGCGCGAAGGCTTTGAGAGCGTCGAGCATACCAAACGCTATACAACTCTGGGCATGGCGACAGATCAGGGGAAGTTGAGCAATATAAACGGCCTCGCAATCTTGTCTGATGCGTTGGGCCAACCCATTCCCGCAACCGGAACAACCACGTTCCGTCCGCCCTATACGCCGATATCTATGGGCGCGATTGCCGGCGAGGCGCGCGGCGAGGTGTTTCAGCCGATCCGCCGCACGCCAATGCATGACTGGCATGCCGCCCATGGGGCAGACTGGGAGCCGGTGGGCCAGTGGCGCCGACCCTACGCCTTTGTTCAGGGTACAGAGTCGGTTCATGACGCGGTGGTGCGCGAGGTCAGTAATACACGCGAAGCCATTGGTCTTCTGGATGCCTCGACGCTGGGCAAACTGGTCGTCAAGGGCCCGGATGCGGGGCGCTTCCTCGACATGCTCTATACCAACATGATATCGACGCTGAAACCGGGGCGCTGTCGCTATGGTCTGATGTGCAACGAGAACGGGTTTCTCATGGATGACGGTGTGGTTGCGCGCATCGATGAGGATACGTTCCTCTGTCACACCACCACGGGCGGAGCCGAGCATATTCATGGCCATATGGAAGAGTGGCTTCAGACCGAGTGGTGGGATTGGCAGGTCTATGTTGCCAATGTCACCGAACAATACGCGCAAATCGGGGTTGTCGGGCCGAACGCACGCAAGGTATTGAAAAAGCTTGGTGGCATGGACCTCAGCGCCGACGCGCTGCCATTCATGGCCTGGGCCGATGGGAAGATCGGCGGTTTTGACACGCGGGTTTATCGCATCTCTTTTTCGGGCGAATTGAGTTTTGAGATCTCGGTTCCGGCGTCGCAGGGTCTGGCCTTCTGGACGGCACTGATCGAAGCGGGCGAGGAATTCGGCATCATGCCATATGGCACCGAGGCACTGCACATCATGCGGGCCGAGAAGGGCTTTATCATGATTGGCGATGAAACCGACGGCACGGTCATTCCTCAGGATCTCGGCCTCGATTGGGCGATTTCCAAGAAGAAGGACGACTATCTGGGCAAACGGGCACAGGTTCGCAGCCATATGGCCGATCCGGATCGGTGGAAGCTGGTCGGATTGGAAACAACCGATGGGTCGGTACTCCCGGATGGGGCATATGCGGTGGGCGAGGGCGTGAATGCCAACGGGCAGCGGGTAACGCAGGGTCGTGTGACATCGACCTACTACTCGCCGACACTGGACCGGGGGATTGCGATGGGGCTCGTGCTACATGGCCCCGACCGGATGGGCGAGGAACTCGCGTTCCCCTGCGCGGATGGCAAGACTTACACTGCCAAAATCGTGGATCAGGTTTTCTATGACAAGGACGGGGAGAAGCAGAATGTCTGAACCAGTCAGCGCCCTGAACAATGCCAGTTACGACGGCATCGCCCGTATTGCAGAGGATGGGCTGCACGGTATGATTACTTTGCGCGGCGATCTGTCCGCAAAAGCGGTGAAAGCGGCGGCGCGGGCAGTGGCAGGTGCCGATGTACCAGACGCTGGTTGCATCGCCGGAGACAGCGCAGGTGGCCTGTGCTGGATGTCGCCGGACGAGCTGTTGCTGTTATGCCCCCACGCACAGGTTGACGCCAACGTAGAGACGCTGCGGCAGGCGCTGGATCAGACTCATGCCCTGGTGGCCAACGTGTCGGATGCGCGCGCGTTGCTTCGCGTAACTGGCCCCGCCGCGCGCGAGGTCATGGCCAAGCTCTGCCCGGTCGATTTGTCGCCAGCGGCGTTCGAACCCGGCATGTTCCGCCGCACCCGCATGGCGCAGGTTCCGGCGGCCATCTGGATGACGGACGACGAGACGTTTCAGATCATCTGTTTCCGCTCCGTTGCGCAATATGTGTTCGGTCTGCTGAGAGTGGCCGCCCAGCCGGGCAGCGCCGTTAACGCCTTCTAAACCGGCAAAAACGCTGGTTGTGGCGCGAATTGGCATCAGTTAGCGTGCCCCTGTAACAAGTAGGGGGTTACATGGCTCGGGCTGTTTTGGTTGCATGTTTTTCGTTTCTGCGCTTCGATGTTGAACGCAGAAACGATCGTCTACGAATGTGAATACAATCATCGTGACAGAGGTGGCTGGTTCTCCAGGCACGCTTCCTTTGCGGTGAGCTGGTCCGAACACCAAGCGGTGATTGTAGATGCTGCCGTACTACACGCAAATCGCGGAAAACCTGTTTCCGTGCCGGTGGAAGTTCGAAAAAATGGGGTCTACATCATCCGTTGGGCGCTGAACTTGCCAACCAGTTCCAGCTATGAGGTTGATGCCCAGTATCGCGTGCGCTTGGACCCAAGGACATTGAGAGTTTCCGCGAACGTCAATGTCAACGATGACATGGACCATATCGGTGCCGGCAAGTGTACAGCGAATAAGCTTCAGTGATTTCCGCAGTCCGGGATCCGGCCGACCGGTTCTGGGTTCCGAATTGTACTCTGGCTCTCGACCGACGTTAGTTCAAATCCTCAAGCAAGCGTCCATGTCTGCGGGTTTCTCCTATCACATCGCCGAATGTCTTCATGCCACGTGCCTCGAGCATCGGGAGCATGGCGCAGAGAACTTCGGCTGTCGCTTGCGCATCGCCGAGCGCGGTATGACGCAATGCTTCGGGGATGGTCACGTCGAGCCGGTCGCACAGCGCATCAAGCGTGTGCGTTTCCGACGCGCCGAAAATCACGGCGGAGAGCAGAACCGTATCGAGAATCGGATGGTCCCAGTCCACACCCATCTCGGGGGCGTGACGACGCAGGAACGCCATATCAAACGGGGCGTTATGGGCGACAATGACGGCATCGGTGGCAAATTTGTGAAAGACCCGCCCCGCCTCCGCGATGTTCGGGGCACCGGCGACCATCGCGTTGGAGACCTTGTGCACCTTGGTTGAAGCGGCGGGGATCGGCATGCCGGGATCGACCAGCGTGTTCAGGACTTCGCCTTCAACGATGCGCCCTCGCAAGACGCGCACAGCGCCAATCTGTACGACCTCGTCCTTGTGTGGCAGAAGGCCGGTGGTTTCCGTGTCGAACACGACGAAGCACAGGTCGGAAAGCGCGCGGTCTTCAAAGACGCCATCGCCAGCCGTATCCAGAATGTCAAAATCATAGACCAGTGGGCGCGACTCGTTCGGTTCAATCTGCGCGGCACTGGTGTCCAGCGTCAGCAGATACCCCTGCGCACGACCCAGCGGCTTCATCCGCAGGTCAAAACTCTGTTTGCCGGTCACGCTCTGGGCAGTGAACCCCACTTCGGTGCCGGTCTTCGCGAGTTTGCGATACGCGGCCTCGATCGGCTCCTGTTGCAGATAGTCAAACAGAGATGCCTGAAGACGCGGATGGGCGATCTGGGCGAGTACGGCGGCGGCCTGACCGTCATAGAGCACGATCCTGTGGCTCGGGCTCACGATTATCATGGCAACCGGAATTTCGGTCAGCAGCGCGGTCAGCCATTCCTTGTCTGCCGCAAGGCGGGCCGTCTCAGCGGCCACCTTTTCGGCCGTTGTCATGGCGTTGTCCGATAGCTTTACGGTCACCGCGTCAGCGGCTGGCGCAAGATCGCCGAGATACCGTGCCGCATTGAGATCCATCGAGCCGGTGACCCCCGCATGGGCGCGGGCGCGCATGTCCGAGGCAATACGTTCGATGGGCTTCGCGATATTTTCGTCAAACAACAGCCAGACCCCGACGATCAGCGCGACCAGCAGGAATACAGAAAGCAAGCCCGCGAACACGAATGGATCTAGCAACTCTGGCATTCCGGCGCGGCTGTAGCCGATCATGAGTGCGATAGCGGTAATGGCGACGCCGCCGCCTGCCAGCAGGCAGAAGAACAGGAAGATACGCAGGCGCAGGCTGAGTTTGGAAAACATCACGACACCTTGCAAGCTGCGTTCAGGACAACAGCGTCTTCACCGACATTTCGCCAGTCGGCATCCACGATGTCACCATTGCTGGCGAACTGCGTGTCACTGCTCAGCACGGCGCTGCGGCTCGTGGCACAGTCAAACGCCACGGGCATCTTGCGTAGCGGTGACCAACGGCCAAAGAAATACAGATCGACAATGCGTTGGTCGGGCCGTTCCGGGTGCCGCTTGACCGACGCGTTGTCTACGGCGACAAATCGGCTGATATAGGGGACGACATAGGTCCAGGGTTGGTAAAAGCTCTTCTTTTCTACCGTTTCGGCGACTTCGACATCTTCTGGCAGGGTGGCGATCGTGCGGCTGTACCAGCTGTATTCCATCGAAATGGTCATGGTGATCATCGCGAGGCCGGCCGCAACGGGTGCGGCCCAGCGGGGCAGGCGCCCCCCGGTTACGCGATTGAGCAGCATGACCAAACCCGCCGCGGCGATCCCTGCGAATACGGTTCCGATGAGTTCCAGAAACATTCGTTGTCCTCCTCGGGCGATGCCAACGCACCCCCCATTCTCCTTGTATCAGTCTTACCGGCGACACCCTCCTTCGCCACCGGCCGATCAATCAGCTCAGCATGCCACGCCCTTGGCCCACAGACGACTGCATTGTCTTTATCACGACGAATGCATCCCGCAGATGACTTCGCTCAAAGTCCGAAAGAATCGTGGGTGGCATGAAGTTGTCCGGAGCCTCGCCTGCATTGATGCGGACAAGTTGATGATTCAACCGGGATTCCGCAATCAGGTCATAGGCATCCAGCAGATCGCGCCCACCAGAGGCTGACAGCACGCCCGCAGCCTCGGCAGCCTGGAGACGGGCGCGGGTATTGACCTCGGTCAACTCGCCCTTCAGCGCATAGATGCGGCCCAGATCGACCACCGGCACCACGCCATTCAGCTTCAAGTCGATCGTGTTGCGGTGATCGCCGGACCGGATCGTGGCGAAACCGCGCAAGAGACCGAGCGGCGGCGTATGCTTGAGCGAATTGGAGATCATATGCGCCACGAAAATCGAATTGCGGCTGGCGGCTCGCAACGTATCTTTCTGCAGACCAGCAAACAGCGACTTGTCGCCGCCAATCGCGCGCAGGTCGAACATGACACTGGCCAGCATCTGCGCCTCGGGATCGGGCTTGGCGATCCAGCCCTGAAAATACTGCCGCCAAACCCGCACCGGCTGACACCAGCGCGGATTGGTCGCCATCATGTCGCCAGGGCAATAGAAATATCCACAGGTATCCAACCCATCCGAGACAAACTTGGCCAGACTGGCGAAATACGGCATCTGATCGGCCGTGACGGCATCATCCAGAATCAGGCAATTGTCCTGATCCGAAACGCCGGTCTGTTCCTGTCTGCCTTGCGATCCACAGGCGAGCCAGAGATAGGGAACCGGCGGCGGGCCAAATTTGGCCTCTGCCAGTTTCAGCAGGCGGCGGGTCGCGGTATCGGCGATATCGGTGATCAGCCGGGTCACCACCTCATGCCGATTGCCGCCAGCGACAAGCTGTACCAGCAGGCGCGGGATTTCCGCCGTGACGCGGGCCATATCCTCGGCGGTATCGGCACGGGCAATGGCGCTGACCAGCTCTGCGGAGCTGACCGCCTGAAATCGGGTGAGATCGGTTTGGGTAACGATGCCTACGAGTTTGCCGGCCTCGACGATCGGTATATGGCCGATCCGGTGTTCCATCATCGCGTGCAATACGTCCGAGCCGATGGCAGATGGCGACAGGCTCAGCGGGTCGCGGGTCATCACATTCTCGATCGGGGTGGAGCAGGGCAGTCCGGGGGCCAGCACTTTTCCCGTCAGATCACGGGTGGTGACAATCCCGGCCAAGGTGTTGCCATCCATGACGCAGAGTGATGAAATACGGTGGTCATGCATCAGTCGCGCCGCATGCTGAACGTCGGTTTGCATGGGACATGTCACCGGCGCGCTCGCCATGAAAGTTTTTACCCTGCTGGTCGCAAGGTCGCTGCCTCGACGGGTCTCTTTGCGGCGGCGGTCATAGAATTTCGCAAATGTCGGCTCGGTCGCGACCAGCCTGTCGAAATCTACGCGGGGCAGCTTCAACAGAACGCTATCGGTTGTGGCCCGCGCCGAGGTAACGGCGTTTCCGTCGCGGACCAATCCGCGCTCGCCGAACGAATTGCCCGGATTCAGTAGGGAGACCAGGCTGCCCTTTTCGTCGCACACTTCCACTTCGCCGTCATGTATCAGGTAGAGCCCCTGCAGCGGCTCGCCAAAGGTGTAGATCGGTTGACCCTTGTTGACATTCATCACCTGAAAGCGCTGTGCGAGATCGTCAAGCGTCTCGGCGGCAAGGCTGTCATAGGGATGGACTGATCCGAGAAAGCGCAGAATCTTTTCAACGGGTTGGGTCATGTTTCACCACCGGCTCCAAATAACGATTGCGGTCCCGCCCGACGGGATCGGGCGGGACCGGGGTTGGCGGGCGTATCGGGGGGGTACGCCCGCGCCTGGGAGTTTAGTGGTCTGCTGCCGCAGCCCCTGCGCCGCGTGGCACGCGGACACTTT
>NZ_JASMWN010000044.1:0-15451 GCF_032595355.1 Sedimentitalea todarodis
CGTCCTAAAACGACTGCCCGACATGCCCGTCTCGCGCGTACATGAAATGTTACCGTGGAACTGGAAAACCGCAGCACAAAACGTCAAGGCCGCATAACCGCGGTCCACACCGGATGTTTACTCCGCACCAGCCCTAAAATCTGAATATCCACCCAGTGTCGTGTAGTGTGCGAACTTGGGGACGCCGTGTTCGGCTATGATCTCTTCAAGATCGCGATACGAAACGGGAAAGCGAACGTAGAAATACACGGCGCATAGGATCACGGATTTCGGGTACTGCGCGCCTTTGAAACTGATCAACTCTTCAATCCTGACTCGGTTTCGGGAAAGTGTGGGGTCTGGCTCGACGCGCCAAGCAACGCAACTGATATCCGCAACTTTGCGACACTACCCCCAGAAAGATCCGGACACATCTGGTTCCGAATGCAGGCCATCACCAAACGAGCACGGTGGAGTCGGCCGCAAGGAATATCTGCACTGCCGCGCCTTTGGATAGCACTTGCGACGATGCGGGAAACAAGCGACTGTTGATATTCATGGCGGGTCTTTTTCAGTTTTCGCACCAATCACAGGCGCTTGTGACACTGTCTGTCGTGGCGGTCATGTTCACGCTGTTTATCCGGGCAGCCTATCCCCTGAAGTCACTGAATTCGGCGGTGCTGTGGCGATGCTGGCGCTTGGTCTGTTGCCATATGACGATGCCGTGAGGGGAACCAATCATTCATTTGAAGCGTTGATCGACCGGACCTGATCATGAAACAAGGTAAGGAATACTGACCATGAATCGCATATCGCCGAAATCGACTACCGCAATGATCTTGTGCCTGAGCATAGTTGTGCAAATGCCACAGACCGTGGCTGCTGCCGGATCCGGGACGGGCGTCCAATATGCGCAGACGACAATGACAGGGTTGTCGGTCGCAGATGAAGAAGCGTTGCGCGTCTTGCTGGAACAGCGGCTTTTGGCGCGCGGCAAGCCGAACGTGAAGATGAGCAAGGGGGATCGCGCGAAATTGCGCAAACTCCTCAAGAGCTACTCCAAGGCGCAGGGCAATCCGGGGAACACGATGTCGCCCGATCAAATGAGCGCGCTTGCCACGGCCCTTGGGTTGGATGTGGCTAGCCTTGCAGAAGTTGCAGATGAGGTCGACGCCGCGACCGAGAGCGAACCCCAGCAGTCAATTCCAACCGAGCAAGCGGTGCAAACGACAGCGACTGGCCTGACGGCGCGGGATGAGACGGCAATGCGGGCTCTGTTGGAACAGCGGTTTGCAGCGCGAGGCAACCCGGATGTGCAGATGAACAAAGCAGATCGTAAGGAGCTGCGCGAATTGCTGCGGAAGTACTCGAAGGTTCGGGGCAATACGGGCAACAAGATGTCGCCCCAAGAAATCAAGTCGCTCGCGTTTGAGCTCGGTGTGAGCGAAGAAATCTTGGCCAATGTCGATGGCGACACGACGGCAGGCGATTCAATACCTGAATTGAGTCCCGAGGAAAAGGCACAAAGGCGCCAAGAAAAAGCCGAGCGCCGCGCCGCGCGGCAGGCTGAACGGGAAGCGGTGCGCGAAGCCGAAGCAGTGGCTTCTGCAGCGGCAAATGGAGGCGAGTCGGTCTCAGTGACAAGCGAGACCATCACCGAAGAAGACGCACGTTCTGCCGGTGAAGAGTTCGATACGAAGGTTGGTACCAACACCGCACAGGCGGACAGCGGCAGCGATCGGGTCGAAACACTTGGCAAGATCGCCCTGCTGGGGCTTGGCGCCCTGGCGGTGGGCAAGCTTATGAACAATGGCGACAAGGTGGTGGCCAATACCGGTGATCGCGTGGTAGTCGAGCGAGACGGCGAGTATTACGTGCTGAAAGACGATGACACGCTCTTGCGCCGTCCTGGCCGCGAAGTGCAGACCGAAAGCTATTCCGACGGGTCGACCCGCACCAGGGTGACATCGGCGGATGGCAGCACGGTGGAGACCATACGGTCGGCTACCGGACAGATGTTGCGCCGCGAGCGTATCTTGGCCGATGGCCACCGAATTCTGTTATTTGACGATACCGAAGCATTTGAGAGCGTGAAACCATCCGATTTGCCGGAAGCCGATCGGACCGTGCTGGACTATGACCAGACCGATAAGGAGGCGCTGCGCACAGCCCTTCTGGCAGCAAATTCCGAGAAACTGGACAGACGTTTTTCACTGAGCCAGGTGCGCAACATAGATGCGGTGCGCAAACTGGTGCCGGAGATTTCGGTCGGGTCGATTAATTTCGAGACCGGATCTGCGGTAATCCGCGCCATCGAGGCGAAAAAGCTGGCGTCCCTGGGAGATGCGATCAAGCAGGCCATTGTGCTTAACCCGGGCGAATTGTTCCTGATCGAGGGCCACACGGATGCGGTAGGCGGCGCTGCCTTCAATCTGGCATTGTCTGACCGGCGCGCGGAATCGCTGGCACTGGCGCTGGTCGAGTATTTTGATGTGCCGCCGGAAAACATGGTGATCCAGGGCTATGGCGAAGGCGATCTGCGCGTCGAGACTGAGGAGTCGGAGCGCATTAACCGCCGCGCCGCAGTGCGTCGGATCACACAATTGTTGAAGGCAGGCTGAGAACTATCACCGGCAGTGTCGCAAAGGTTTGACATTCATTGTCACTTCTCGGCGGTGGCGTTCACCTCAGCGTGGTTGTGGGTGACCCTGTTGCAGGGATCAAGTTGGAGGCGGATTGGACCCATACGACAATGTTGCATGAAGATCGTTCGGGTCGCATTTGCCCCGTTCCCCGGTTCGTTATGCGACACGCTCATAGGTCGCACGACGCAGACGGGTCATGCGGTTGAGGACTTTGACAGCGATCCTGGTTTCGGTTGTCTGGGTCTCCATTTTGCGGCTGCGCAGCCGAGATCCGATGACCTGTTTGTAACGCCCGATCTGGGCCTCGACGCGTGATCTCTGGCCATAACCTGTGGCCTTCTGCCAGGCCATTCGGCCACCCTCGGCGATTACCTCGATATGGGCGTTGCGTGCGGCGCACTCTCCGGGAACGGCGTTCCTCTGCGGCGGAATGATCAGTTCGACATCCGGACCAAACGTGCGCCGGATCGTTGCGGCGGTTGGTGTAGCATCATACGCTCGCGTCTGCGATGAAGCGGTGAACGCGACCGACCACCCCGGCAAGAAGATCGGGCAAAGCGCCGGGGCCCCCGACATGCTCGGTTGTCAGGCGTGACGCCACAAGCTCTCCGCTCTTTGGGTCGATGCCGATATGTAGTTTGCACCATGTTCTACGGGCCTTCGGCAGCCCGTGTTTCTCCCGCATCCAGTCGCGGCCACCGCGAACGCGCAATCCTGTGCTATCCACGACCAGTGTCATCGGGCCACTGGCCGTCCGGGTGTCAGGCGCGATCTCGAGCAATGGCGCACGCCGGCTAAGCGTCGAGTAGTTCAGGAGAGCCTTCGATTTCACGAAAAGGGCGACGTCCTATTCGTTGGTCACGGCGGCGTCGGAACTCTGCTGTTTTGCCAGCTATCGGGATTGCCAATTGACCGAAGGTCCGATCAAGGCCCGGGCGGTGGTGGCTGCTTCTTTGAGTTTAGCCTTGCTGATGTCCGACCAACAAGGGGCTGGCAACCTATGGAAGACATGGGCACCAAAGCGAAGCGCTCTGGACACCCCAATCTTGCCAATTAGGCACGGAGCTCACCCCGGAGCTTCGGTGCCTCTTGGTTGTTGGGAATCTGCCCCACCACCAGCAATGATACCTGACCCAGATCACAATTTTTCTAGGGCGTATTGATGCCGGATGCCGCAGCACAGAACGGTTGCAGGTATCGACAAGTCTGATCAGAAATATTGTTCAATAATGCCGCCACTGCGGCCGGCGCAGCGCGGGCACCGCCGGTTGCCTGGTCCCGACGACAGGAACGACCGTTCGCACCAAAGGCAGGTCCGCATCGCCGAGTGGTCGTTTTCCTGTGCCTCCCGCGCCTCTCTGATGTTGTCGAGCCATCCCGCGACGGTCGCTGTGCCAACGCCCATATGCCGGGCAACGGCGGACATGGGCTGGCCCTGCCGAAGCATCGCCTCGGCTTCCAGCCAATTCGGGTGAAGATCCGGAGGGGGTATCTGACGGCGGGGCATGCGGCTCAGAGTACTTACAGCAACGACCTCGGTAAACCGGGATTGTTCATCTGTCCCTCACCACAACGCTTGTCCTTGTTCTATCTTGGTCGCAAGCAATCGGAGGCCCCCTGATGCAACAGGCTTCAACCGATCAAACACCGGTGCTCTTCTGCAGCAATGACTATCGTGTCGTTCCGGCAACCGAGAAGCAGATTGATTTCGCCCGTCACATCGCCCTGCGTGCCGACGTGGAGCTGCCAGCAGACGTCACGTCGGATCGGCGTCGGTTGTTTCAATGGATCGATGCGCACAAAGAGGTATCCGGCGGATCGCCGTTCTCCAGTTATGCGTCGTCCAGACAGGTCGCATTTGCCGAGCGGATTGCCCGGATCAAGCGTCGCGATGTTCCGCGCGAATGTTTTCGTGACAGGACGCTGATGTCCAGATGGATTGACAGCAACCGCTGAGCAAGCTGCGCTTTTGCTTTGCACTGATTTCCACAACGCCCGAACACCACCGTCTCGATTGCAGGATGCGCGCAAGCAGGTTTCGATCTGAAGTGCAGGAGGCGTCAAGAGGTTTGGTTGCAGCGTGGGCGGTCGACGGGCGGCGAATCTTACGTGATCAGCATCGCCTCAGGTGACATTCCGCCTTCGACGGCTTCAACGAACCAGGTCGGTCTGCGTCCACGTCCGGACCACGTAAGCGTCGGCTCGTCCGGGTGGCGGTATTTCGGCGCAGAGGCGGCCTGTTGTTTTTCGCGGTTGGCTGTCAATTCGGAGAGTGAGAACCCAAACTCTTTTGCCTTTGCTTCAACTGCGACAAGCGCTTCTTTGCGCCTGTTTTGCTCAAACGAAACAATGGCTTTGGCGATGTCTTTTTCGAGTGCCTGCAATTCTTTGAGCGACAGCTTGTTCAGGTTGATTTTGGCCATGATCGAAATGTTCCAATACGAATGCGTTTGGGCGCAATCTATCCAAGCACAGACTCTGTGACCAGAGTTCAAAACAATCTTCGAGCATAATACCGCCGAGAGCTTGCTGCGCTTGGATTGATATTTCGGATACGATGAATTGTACAGTCGCGGATTATGCTGATGGGCTGGGTTACCAAAAGGTCGCGGACCTGCCGAGACCGTCAAAATTGACCACATTTTGCCGGCAACTGGGACTGAGGTGACATCCCACCCAGATGTCCGGCAGCCGCTGCTTGCAGCAATGAGAGGTGGGCTCGATGGTGCATATTTGATTCAAGGTCGCATGTTTAACAGCCAATCCACCCTCTGCGTGACGCCTTCCAGACCTCGGAAACGGCACGGCTGAAAGCGTCCTTGTCTTTCAATATGCCCCTCTGATCGATAGGTAGATGTGCGACTGACCTCAAGATCAGGACTCATGTCATTGGAAGACTTGATCACGGCAACTGAACGGAACGTGGCGGTGCAGAAGTTTGTGCGCGCTACATTTGGCCCAATGGGGACGCTGCGTTTGCACCATGCCGCCTTTGGTGTCGATCTCTTGCGCGCTCCCACAAATGTCGTTCTTGCGCCGGTTTTTTTGGTGACACGGCTTACCGCGATAGTCGCTCGCGCGCTGCGGTTCGACAAGGTTGCTCACTGGCTATCGCGCCGAAAGATCCTGTTCGAGACAACAACCTCTCGACAGGTTGCCAATGCCACCACGGCCTTCATTGCCCATCTGAATTCATTGGGCCTGGGAGTTGCTGCCCCTCCAGACGTGGTGGAACGCAAGGTAGCGGATTATGCTGGCGTGAGAAACGCTGTCGGCGAAATTATGACGACAATTGTCGTGCTGATCGTAGGCTACATGTTTTTCCGCACTGCCACACCAGGGGTGATTTCGCTTGCGGAGCCGGTAGCGCAGTTGCGGGCTCAGTCTACTGCCATTGAGCAGTTCCCGCTCGGGCAGGGGTTGGGGCGCATGTATTACGAGGTGTTCCCAACAGTTCTTGCGCCGTGGCAGGTGGTGACGACCGGTGTGGTGCTGTTGATGCTCACATCTATCGTGACAACCTTCGCAGGTGTCGTCGCGGATCCGATACAGGTCCTGACCGGCACGCACCGTCGCCGTTTGATGAACCTGCTGCGCCGATTGGATGCGGACCAGATCGAGAGCAGTGGTCTTGCGCGCGAACATGTTGCGGCCCGGTTGAGTGATTTCAGCGATATGGCGCTTGGCTTGTGGCGCATGCTGCGGGGGTGAGCGCGGGCGCGAACGTGGGTCCGACCCGGAAATACACAAACACGATCCCGCGATTCACTGATCAAACCCTTGGAGCCGTCGGCACAGAACCGAACGGGCGATAGACATTTGACCGACATAGCGCGCGATACCGAGGCGCTGACGGGCCGGTGCTGAACCGCGTGGACAGGTTAACAGCCGGACGCGATCTGCACGGGTCCAGCCAGGCGCAACGCGGAGGGGTTGAGGCCGCCGCGCAAAGCGGCTTCGGCGCGAAGGGGCAGGGCAGAGCCATTTGGCCCTGACCTGCCCGTCAACTATGCGGCCACCAACAATAAATGTGGAGTGACAGATAGGCGGATCTCACCGAACCAACCGTTCGCCAGTGCTGATGCAGCCGGATTTCAAACCGCCCTTTCGCTGCGGTCTGTTTTTACAATCGAGACGCGGCACAAAGCTGTCGCTCGTCGCAGGCACTCCAAGGTCAATTTGTGCTGGCCGACTAACTGTGTGGAACACTTCGCAAAAGGCCTCCATTTTCTCTTTTTCTGTGACCATGCATCAGAGAATTTAGGCCAAGTGTTGCCCTCCGTTGATAGGAATCTCAGCGCCGTTGACGTAAGATGCCCCCGACGATGCGAGGAAGACGACGACGTCTGCCACCTCCTGCGGGCTGCCCAAGCGGCCCATGGGGACGTCTCGCTGCACAAGGGCATCGGCGCCAGGCGACAAGATCGAGGTGTCGATCTCACCGGGGGAGACCGCGTTCACCCGCACCCCCTGCGGCGCGAGTTCACAGGCCAGTTCGCGGGTCAGCGTCGAAAGTCCGGCCTTCGACACCGCATAAGCCGCACCCGCGAACGGATGCACTTGAGTCGCGGCGATAGAGGAAACATTGACGACTGAACCTCTTGCCCGCGCCAGCGGGGTGAGCAGTTCTTGCACCAAGATCAGCGGGGCGATCAGGTTTACCATCTGCACGGCCCTGAAGACGTCCTCGCCAGTCTGCATTGCAGTCAGTCGCCCACCGTCCTCCGCTTTGGGCGAGATCCCTGCGTTGTTGACCAGAGCATCAAGACCTCGGTCGCCCAGCCGGTCGCGGATCGCGGCGGCAGCGTTGCGTATCGACATTTCGTTGGACAGGTCGGTTTCAACGTGGCGTACAATACCCTCTGCCCACGGGCAAACAGTGCTGAACGGCGAGCGAGCGAGCGTCAGCACGTCCCAGCCCGCATCGTAGAAGCGCTTTACGATTGCGTGGCCGATACCACGGCTGGCACCAGTGACGGCCACGATGGGTTTAGCGGTAGGCTCGAAGTCGTCGATCATATCTGCCTCCTTGAAAGGGATGCCCTTAAGGCATGCACCTGTCGTTACACAGTTACTTTGGAACGTCACGGACCCTTGACTCGATTCACTCGATTTCTTGAATCCCACCAATGAGCCGCGTCATGCAATACTCACCCAAGCGCACAATTGAGGTATCTTTTGGCCTTTCGAGACTGTTGCACAATGTCTGTGCTAGCGTCAGTCTGACTCGTAGGGCGCAATTCTCAACGCCTCCCGCGTTCTCGTCAGAACGTCTAGGAAACGCTCCGACGCCGCAATTCGTTCTTCCGTTTCCTGAATTTTCTCGTCCAAAAACGTAAACCCATCAAAGTCATCGCCATAGGTCGCATGAAGCTGCGATAGAAACACGATCAAATCGCCGATCGACATTCCCGCTGCTTGAGCGTCTCGAATTACCGAGATCGTCATCACCGCATCTTCTGGGTAAGACTTGTAATTATTTGCCGCCTCACGTGCCTCGCACTGCAAAAGACCCTGTTTCTCATAAAACCGGATCGTGTCACGGCTGACGCCCGACTTCTTAGATAGCTCACCGATGCGCATGTGATCACCCGAGAGAAAAGCGTTGACTAAAGTCCATGGTTATAACACTATCGTTTTCAGCATCTATAAACAAGAGGAGTAATTCCATGGCTAAACACTGCCAAAGCTGCGGAATGCCCATGAAACGTGACCCGAACGGCGGCGGCACAGAAGCCGACGGTAGCAAGAGCGAAACTTATTGCTCCATCTGCTACGAAGAAGGCGCGTTCCGACATCCCAATGTCACCGTCACCGAGTTTCAGGCCCATTGCGTTGACGCCCTTGCCAAGAAAGGCATGCCAAGGATAATGGCCTGGGCCTTCACGCGTGGCATTCCTAAACTCGACCGATGGACAAAAGCGGCCTGATTTCCGCCCGCCGTGTAGAAAATGAGGCGGACAAGCCTGCAAGTGGACGTCCAGCCAATACGACGGGAACTGCCGCTTCGTCCGCGACCCGTAATTTCGACGTCTGATCCTCGCTGTCGTCTGCATGAATGGTCGCCCTTCCGCTGCGCAGCGGCACCAGATTCCCCGCTCACGCGGTATTTCTGACGCTGCGAAAGCGTGCAGCAAAAAAACCAAGGAACAGGTTGAACTCTCTTTCCTCTTTCACTGCGATCAGCATAAAGGGCCGCTTCACTGGGTTGGGTCGGCACCCCTGCAGGAAAAGACAATCTATCTGTCAACAGGGGTCAAACTATGTGGCCACCAAGAAGAAAAGCCCTGCCGAAGCGGGGCCAGTTGTTTTCCCCACCACAAGGAAATTTGGTCAATCGGTGTCGGTCAGGGGCGCGGAATTGCGCGATCTTGCGACCACGCCTTCCTCTGTGATCGCTGCGATTGTCGTCGGCGTGCGGCGGGATAACTCAACGCCGTCGCCTGACATCATCGCATCCACAAATTCGGTCTTCTTGAGAACTGCGCCATCGGCCTCGACATATGTCATGTCCCCATCCATGTCGTGCGAGACCGACCCATCGGGCATGATCCGCACCCAGACGCCGCCAACCTGGACGGACACCATGTGGTCTTCGACCACGATGCCTTTCCAGGCGACGTCAAGGTCACGGCGCAACACGATCTTGTCGGGGTGCAATTTGATCTGAACATCCCGCGCGGCATCCTTCCTGGCAGATTTGACAACGAGAAAGGCTTCCTGCTCCTCCGGATCGGTATGGATGGTCGCGCTGGCGTTTTTCGGTGGCCAGACTTTCGCCTCCTTGCGACGCTCGCCCTTGGGATCTCGGTGAAACCCGATGTAAAGCTGGGCAGACCGCCAGATGCGGGACAGGGCTTTGGTGTTCGCACTCATAGCGGAAGCCCTTTAGGCGCGACATATCAGTTGGAATTTTCATCAGAGGGCGATAGCCAAATCAAACGCGACAAACAACTTGGCAATGCCGTCCCAAATACTAGCGGCGCATGGAGGTGATCCGGTTTGGGTGTTTGCCTACGGTTCTTTGCTCTGGATACCTGCGCAACCCGGATTACCTTGGCGGATCGTTACGGCCAACGGATGGCACCGATCATTCTGCCTCGAAATGCGCTGTTGGCGTGGGTCTCCGGACCAGCCTGGTTTGATGCTGGCCCTCAAGACTGGCGGGTCGTGTACTGGAATTGCCGTGAAACTTCCGGACATAGATCGGCACAATCACTTGGTCAAATTATTGCGCCGCGAAATCGGTGGACAAGAAGGGTTGAAATCGTTGCGTTCTATTGATTTGGTGTCTGATGATGGCCCTGCGAAGGCGCTTAGTTTCTATACCAACCCACCGGAAGTTGCCGCGAAACCTGAGCGTTCTAAAATGAAGGTGGCGCAGATTCTTTCCCGTGCGTGTGGCCACATAGGGTCCGGCGCGGAATATCTGTTCAGAACCGTCGAAGCTCTAGAAAATCTGGGAATCCGTGACCCTTACTTGTGGCGTGTTCAAGAACTGGTAGCTGCGGAAATTTCAGGCAGAAATCTGCACGAAAAATAGTTACTTTGCCTGCCTCATTGCTTCACGCATTAGTTGACCCTTGCGACGATAGCGGCGAATATCGCGCCTCTGCACAGCCAACGGTAGATTAAGGGCTTAGCCGCGTCAGAAACTGAGTAATCCTAGTGTTCTGAGTCTGACGTTTGTTACCTGTTTCCGCGGATTTCATCGAGGGCGTTCAGCGCGCGGCGCTCGCGTTTGAGAATATCGTCGGCGGATTTGGCCCAGACGAAGGGCTTCGGCTTGGCGTTGTGCTGCAGCAGATAATCGTAGATGGCGGTCTCCAGGTCGTCGACGCTGGAATAGCTGCCGCGGCGGATGCGCCTTGTGGTGATCTCGGCGAAGAACCGTTCGACCAGGTTCAGCCACGAGGCGCTGGTGGGCGTGAAATGCAGCTTGAAGCGCGGGTGTTTTGCCAGCCAGGCTTGCACCTCGGGGGTCTTGTGGGTGGCGTAGTTGTCGAGCACCAGGTGCACGTCGCGCGGCCCCAGGACCGCGCGGTCGATCCGGCGCAGGAATTTCAGGAATTCCCTGGCGCGATGGCGGGGTAGGCACTCGCCGATGACGACACCGGATTTGACATCGAGCGCGGCGAAGAGCGTGGTCGTGCCGTGGCGTTTGTAATCGTGGGTCATGGTGGCTGCCCGGCCCTTCTTGAGCGGCAGTCCAGGCTGGGTCCGGTCAAGCGCCTGTATCTGGGACTTCTCGTCGACGCAGAGCACCACCGCCCGCTCCGGCGGATCAAGGTAGAGCCCCACGATATCGGTGACTTTCTCCTCGAACAGCGGGTCGTTCGAGACCTTGAAGCCCTTCGTCTGGTGCGGCTTCAGACCGGCCTCGGCCCAGATGCGGCCGACACTCGACGGCGAGATGCCCACCGCCTCGGCCATCAGAGACCGGCTCCAGTGGGTGGCGTTAGACGGGCTCTCCTGCACCGTCTTTGCGATCACCTTCAGGCGCGTTTCCCGAGGCAACGGTGGCACCCGCGATGGCCGCGTCTTGTCGCGCTTAAGTCCGGCCACGCCCGCATCGAGATACCGTTCCTGCCAACGCCAGACCGTCGGCTTAGACGTCTTCGCGCGCCGCATGATCTCGAAGGTGCCGTGGCCATCCGACGTCGCCAGCACGATCTCGGCCCGCCAGACCAGCTTGCGGGGGGTGTTGCGGTCGGCGACCAGAGCTTGAAGCTCGGCACGGTCATCGGGGCCCAGATACAGGCAAAGGTCATCACGTCTCATCGCCCAACACTGGCACAAAAAATCGATGATGGGAATCCTATGTCAGGCGGGGAACACTAGCAGGTTTCTTTCCCGCTGCGACTGTCTGGTATGCGGGGCGGTTTGAGCCCTTGAGGACATTAATGTCGAAATGTGGTAGTGTGATAGCGTTCGAACCTTAAAGCCTGATTATCGGGAGTTGAGAATGCAGAAAGTCGATCCAAATGAGGTGAATGTATGATTATTCGCATTTTCCAAGTGGTCACGCGGCCAGGTAAAGAAGAAGAATTCGGGAAATTCTTCCACGAAACCGCAATTCCCCTTATGAGAGGCACTGATGGCATTGTGTCCGTTCTGCCTGGTGCCCCCAGACCCGACAGCCCCAGAGAATTCAGCTTCGTTATGGTCTGGAAAGACCTCGCCGCGCTAAAGCAATTCGTCGGCGATGACTATCAAAGTCCACACATCGATCCGGCGGAGGCGGAATTGGTCGAGTCACGAACGATAAAACACTACGACCTCGTAGAAAGCTGATCGGATCGTTGGCAAGTGAGCTGGGAATGAGAAACAAAGGGGAGTGAAGATGCAGACGGGAAAATGTGGCTGCGGTGCGGTTGCGTATCGAATGACATCCAGCCCTATCTGCGTCCACTGTTGCCACTGCAGCGAATGTCAAAGGCAAACCGGGTCGGCGTTTGTTCTGAATGCAATCATAGAATTTGACCGGGTCGAGGTTAATGGCGATGTTGTCGAAAATACGCTTCCGACACCCAGCGGAAAAGGTCAGGTTATAACCAGGTGCGTTGAATGCGGTGTGGTGGTTTTTAGCAGCTATTTATCGCGCCTCGGAAAACTCCGTTATGTTCGGGTTGGTACATTGGACAACCCTTCGGAATGCCCCCCTGATGTACAGATATTTACGTCCAGCAAACAATCGTGGGTTCCGCTGAACCCGGACATTCCGGTTTATGAGGAATTCTACAAATTCGAAGACGTCTGGCCAGACGCGTCTCTTGCCCGGTGGCACAAACTATTCGGCGAGAAAGATTAGACGGACATTCGCAACTTTGGCTTTAAAGGGAGCGATTATTTTGGCCGACATTCCCCAAGTAGAGCGTCGACCGGTTGATCTTGGCGCCGTCTTGCGCATCGATTAAGCTTATTGGTCGCATCGCGGTGCTACGCCGTCGCGCCCTCGACCTCGTACGACGCGACAAATCCAAAGACTCGCTCTCCATAAAGCTCAAGCGCGCGGGATGGGATGACGAATTTCTCCGAAGCGTTCTCAATGGGTTAGCTCAGACGTGACCCAAATGCGATTGCCCTGCATCCCGTCTCGAATGTCCTTCAGAACCGACTCTGCCATGAAGAGCGCAGTTTTCCGAGGAGAAACATAATTGTCCGGGATGGAACAGCTAGGCGCTAAAAAATCCGGCGCGACGACGCTTTAATCGGATTTGGCGACTGAACCCGCCGCCGCCCGTCAGAGGTATGGAAATCGAAGGATATGACTAATCCGCTCGCAGCACGCGAGCAATCTCCACCATTGGTGATTCACGCCATGTGTGCTACACTAGCGTGTGATATCCTAGGCAATTTCAAGCAGGGATTGAACGGCAAACTAGACCAATCATTAGAATAGATCAAACAGACGGTCATTTGCCCAGTGAAACGGAGGTGGCCCATGAAAAGACCGGCTGGGAGTTTCGTTGGCATCCCACATTCCACTAGCTCGGAGGTGCGAGCGGGTCAGTATCGCATCGAAGTGTTTAACGGGCTGAAGAAGCGACTGCCGAAGAAATCCAATTCCAGCACCACTGCATTCCTAAGCAGTCCCGCCAAATTTGGCCTCCAGCTTGGCAAATACACGGTTCGGGCGCCATCGACGTCATTGTGCGATTCAAAATATTCGATCGATTCGGCACCAACTTGGGCCCGGTCGTAGAAAGCTGTGGGCGGGGAGACATTTGAGGTTGCGGGGAATCTGGGGGCTATCCAATAGCCAATTTTTACAGAAGAGGAACTGAAAAATGCCCATTAAGAAAACCGTCAAAACCACAAGAAAACCAACCGCCCCACTTTACCTTGACGAAGCCGTCGAAAAGATCGGTTCGCGCGAGCCCTTGGGTGAATTGAAGGACGCCAGGCTGGATTTCAACTTGCTTGTCGGATCATTCCAGGAGCCTGATGTCGAGGTGGAATTGGCACGGCTGAAGGGTGATCATCTGCAATCTGGCAAAGGCAAATCGGGTCGGCGGGGACAAGGTTACGAGCTGAAGCTATCCCTGTCCAATGTAGCGCTCGGGGCTCATGTTCTGCCGCCACCCATCGAGGCACGTGAGTTCGAGAATGATCGCGACATTCACGAAGCGCAGCAAGATTTCCCGGAATTCGAAGGTAAATTGCCCGACCATTTACCGATGCGTGTCCTGCCACGGCGGCTTGCCGCGAAACTGAAGGTCCCGCGCCGCTTTGATGCAGAAAAGGCGTCATCGGACCTTAGCGAGCGGCCGCACAATGCTACGACCATCTTTGCGCCCGATCAACGTTATACGTTCAATGACACTGCTTTCCCCTGGTCCACCGTCGGAAGAATAGATACGCCTGGTGGCTCGGCTTCGGGGGCTATGGTGGGTCCGCGGCACGTCCTGACCTGCAGTCACGCCATCCAGTGGAACGCCGACGGCACCGCAGGCTGGGTGAAATTCACACCGTCCTATTTCGACGGCAGCGCCCCGTTCGGCGTGGCTTGGGGGACAATGGTCTATTGGGAAGGGGTAAAGGTCGTCGGCCCCAGTATCAATCGCAACGAGGGCCAGCACGACTATGTATGTGTCGTTCTCAATACGCGCATTGGCGACCTGACCGGCTGGATGGGCTCGCGGAGTTGGTCTGACGACTGGGACAATGAGCCCTATTGGAGCCACATAGGCTATCCCGGCGATCTTGCAGGCGCCCAACGACCTTCGTTCCAGAGCGGCATATCGCTCGATGGTTCATTTTGGGACCGCGAGGTGCACACCCGCATATTCCACCGCGGTGATGTCTGGCCCGGTCAGTCCGGTGGGCCATTCTTTGCGTGGTGGGCCGGTGAATCCTGGCCACGCGTAGTCGCCGACCAAAGCGGTCAAACCAGCAGCGAAAATTCGGCAAGCGGCGGCGCTCATATGGTCGACTGCATCATCCGGGCGCGCAATGACTTTCCGTGAAGGAGAATGGACTTTGACAGGTAGTGTCGCAAAGATTTGGATTTCAGTTGCGTAAACGGGGGTGGCAAGTCATGTCGCGTACTTTCCCGAAGCAATCATCAGGATTGAAGAGTTGATCAATTTGGGGTCGACTCCGGCTGGGGGCGGAATCGTATCATAAGCTTTTTTGATCACGATTTTGGCCACCTATATTCGCCTGTAAGCAGAATATGCGCCCATCCGAGGGGTGAGATATGCGACAGAAGCTCATGCGGACTATCGAGACCTGCGCGTTTTCGGGCCGCCACGGCGCGTCCAAGGTGGTCAGTGTTCCAGTAGATAATGATTGCGGCGAGCAGATTGAGACCTGCCATCCGGTAGTGCTGTCCTTCGGCGGTTCGGTCACGGATTTCGCCCTGACGTCCAATGCGCAGAGCGTTTTTCAGAGCATGATGCGCCTCGCCTTTGTTCAGGCCAATCTGGGCGCGCCGCTGCATGTCGGCATCAAGTAACCAGTCAATGATGAAGAGCGTCCGCTCGATGCGGCCTATTTCCCGAAGGGCCACGGCCAATTCGTGGTGGCGAGGATAAGACGCAAGCTTTCGCAAGAGCTGGCTGGGCGGCATGATGCCTGCGACCATTGTGGCCGCACTTCTTAGGATATCCGGCCAGTTCTCAATGATCGTGTTTTCTCTGATTTTACCACCGATCAATCTCTTCAGTTCTTTTGGTGAAGACTGTCACTTGGCAGTTAAATGGGCTCTTCCTCACTTAGTGTGGCGCAGTGGCAGCATTCTGGCTTTCAGCAGCTCTGCACCGGCTCGACCGTACATTGCCCGCTTGAGTGTCTTCAGGCGGTTGATCTGGCCTTCCGCTTGT
>NZ_JASMWN010000045.1:0-15336 GCF_032595355.1 Sedimentitalea todarodis
ATGCCTTTGCTTTGGGATCTTGTCACGACGATCGGCGTTGAACTTGTGCGGCATTCACAACATCCTGAAGGGTACAAACCGCAACGATATCAGCGGTGGGGCGATCCCTGCAACAAAGCCCCCCGACATGGGCCCCCATTTGCTTGGCTGCCGGCGCGATCCCGGGGACATGATTGTCGTGGGCATCATTGACGGATGCCGTATCACCGATGACGAAGATTTCGTCGTGTCGCGGTACCGTCAGATCAGGCCGAACCAGCACGCGACCGGCGCGGTCATGATCAGCTTGAAGCCAGTTCGCGGCGGGTGAAGCCTGAACCCCGGCGGCCCAGATAATCGTCTCACAGGGGATGATTGTTTCCCCAACTTCGACTGCGGTCGCATGACACGCAGTGACCGGGTCGCCGAGCAGAATCTCGACGCCAAGCTTGGACAGCGCGCGCGCTGCATAATCAGAAAGCGTTTGTGGAAATGTCGGCAGAACCTTGGGCCCCGCCTCAATCAAAAGGATGCGGGCGGTGTTGGTGTCGATCCGTCGGAATTCACGTGGCAGGATACGGTGGGAAAGTTCAGCGATGATCCCAGCCAACTCAACGCCTGTCGGTCCTGCGCCAATGACCGCAAATGTAAGATGAGCGCGCTGCAGCTCGGGATCGTCCGTTCTTTCAGCGGCCTCAAACGCCGATAGAATACAACGCCTGATCGTCGTAGCATCTTCCAGTGTTTTTAGCCCAGGTGCGTTCTGCTCCCATTCAGGGTGACCGAAATAAGAGTGGCGCGCCCCCGTTGCCAGGACGAGAGTATCATAGTGAATACTGGTGTCATCGCTCAGAAGCACACGTTTGTTCTGATGATGGACACCTGCGACCGTCGCCAAAAGCGTCGTCACGTCCTTCCGGTCGCGAAACACCTGCCGCAGGGGCCATGCAATTTCTGATGGTGCAAGGATTGTCGTGGCAACCTGATACAGCAAGGGCTGGAACAAATGGTGGTTGCGCTGATCGATCAGCGTGATCCGTACATTCGCACGCTTGAGAGATTTGATGCATTGAATCCCGCCAAATCCGCCACCGACGACCACGACATGGTGGCGGTCACCGACCTTATTGAGATCAGTTGGGGTCATCACATCGGTGTCCCCTCACGGCGTGCATCTTCTGCCATGTCTGCCAGCAACCAGACCATGCGATCCAGAAACCAGAGCTTTGCGCCCATCGTTGTGACAAGCCCGACCATCGCCCATCCCAGGTCCAGTTGCCAAAGTCCATATGCGAGGACGATGACCCCCATCACGGCTGCGATATTAAGGATCCGACTGACCCGCGCATGATGACACGGAATAGGATTTGACCGGCTGGCCAGCCAAACACGTTCGCCCAAGACCGCCTTGGTCATCCAAGCATTGTGATTTGACGGCGCACCAAACAGGCGCGGGTTGATCCATGTCCAGACCAGAACCGCCAACACAAGCCATAAGGCGCCCCAGCCCAGCCAAACGCGGCTCCAAACTGCGAGGCTAAGAAGTGGCGGGATTGGCATGCGCGACCAGCCACTCCAAGGGTTGGCATGTTTGGCCCATGTGGCATCGTCCATGCCCATAAAGCGCTCGGTTAGCTTTGCTATGTCCATATCTTGGTCCCCTTTGCGTTTGCGGCGCGTTTGTCTTTGCGGGCTTCAGTGACAACAATCGCAATGCCCCAAAGTCCGGTGATCAAAGGTGCAAGTGCCGTCCACATGCCTGGGAAGTAGTCATATCCACCGCCGTGCAAGATGGCTTCACGTACCGGAAAAATCAGCAAATGCGTCGGCTCTCCAAGGAGCATGCCTGTAAAAATGAAACATGACACGAAACCGCCTAAGGGATTTCGTCGCGCAATGGCGTATGCGCCAAAAATCCAAACAAGAGGGAAGAGAAAGCCAATGGTCCACAGGAATTGTTCCGCTGTCCAGATGCCGGTCGTGATCCCGGCAATCATGGGCCCGAACTCAAACACCTGCTCCTCCACAATATGCAGCATTAACAAAGCTGCGGTCACGAGATATGGCGGAAGCAGCAAAGCCGGATCGGTCGGATGGTTAAAACTGGTAAACAGCCAAAACACGATCCCACAGCCTAATGCGCAGAAACCAATGATCAGTGTGGGCAGCAAATCAGCAGTGTGAAAAAGATGCGTAGTGAAGCCAACAGAGATTGTCGCGGCTATGATGAAGTAAATGATGTTTTTTGAAGTCATGACAATGGTCTCCGACGTGTCAGGTTCAGCGTGAAACGTAATGATGAAAATGCGAGGGCAATTACGACGAAACCGCTTGCCATGCCCGGCACCCAAACTGGCGCGGTCGAAGACAGAAGCGGCAAGGCGACGTGGCTGAGCGGGAACACCAAGCTCCAGACAGCTAGCAACAAAATGGCAAAGCCACCCACACGGGCGTGGTAAAATGCCATCGCGCCGCCAAGCAACCAGATAACGGTAGCACTCAGTGATAACGATAGTGCGAGGCTTGCATCTGTGATGATGTTTGGCGGTTGAATAAGGTTGGGGAAGGCAGTCACGACGACATCTGCGTAGCCACCCCGAAACTGCTCAGCACCATGAACAAGAAGCGCAATGATTAGAACGATATGGCTAGGCAGAGCCCGGCGACTGATGGGTGTGGTGTAGCCAACCGTTAACCACAAAACGAAGGCAAGCACGACGGAAAG
The DNA here is from genome assembly GCF_032595355.1 of Sedimentitalea todarodis. Lineage (NCBI taxonomy): Bacteria > Pseudomonadati > Pseudomonadota > Alphaproteobacteria > Rhodobacterales > Paracoccaceae > Sedimentitalea > Sedimentitalea todarodis. The sequence continues at coordinate 2,705 of NZ_JASMWN010000045.1, forward strand.
CATGACAATGCTTGCCAGCCAGATACCGAGATAGATGAAAACTGCCAGCAAGAGCGTCAGCGTCAGAGCGACAACCGCCACGATGGAGACCCAAGGCGGCGGGTTGAACGCGACGGCGTCGTCATCGAGGTAAGAGTCAAAAATGGATATCAGCATACGGGCGTTCCTGCTATTAATTGTAGTATGCAACTATATTGGTGGATTGGTCTTGTCAAGCTAGTTGCACAGTGCAATTATATGGCGGTGAAATGAAGGACTTCTAATGAACTATGAAGAAATAATGCTATTCTGGGTGAACCGATTGAGCTTCCTGTCCCGCAGAGAAATACAATCGCGCTTTGCAGCAGCAGGTGAGCCGATCGCTGCTGAAGAGTGGGCCGCGCTCCTCATGCTTTGGCGCAAGGATGGGCTTTCTCCTAGCGAAATTGCCGATGCAACGACACGTGACAGGGCGACGACGACACGCCTATTGGAGCGTATGGAGAAGAAGGGGCTGATTGCACGCAACACCGGCCAGAATGACGGGAGGCGGGTTGTCGTATCGCTTACAGATCGCGGCCATTCAATCAAAGACACGCTCGTTCCAATTGCCCTGACTTTTGTCGCTGAGATCACTGAAACAATCAGCCAAGAAGATCTGGACGTTACGATGAGGACTCTCCGAACCATGTCGGCCCGCATTTTGACCGCAGATCGCTGAACGTCATCAAAGCGGAGTGACAAGACACGCTCGGCACATCAAGCGGCTGGAACAGCCCAAGACGTCGGCCGAAGGAGCAAAGATGCAAGCACCGGATATCAAAACAGACTTCAGGCTCATGCAACTCAAGAACGGCCGTAATCTCTCGTTTTCGGAGTGGGGCGTGCCCGATGGTTTTCCTGTGTTCTATTTTCATGGAACACCGAGCTGTCGTCTTGAAGCTGGATACGCAGACAAGGCGGCCCGAGACCTTGGCTTTCGTTTGATCGCAACAGATCGACCCGGCTTTGGTCGCTCGGATTTTCAAGAAAACCGGACGTTCAAGGACTGGCCGCAAGTCATTCTGGACTTGGCAGAATATCTTGAAATCAATCAATTCGGGGTCATCGGTCATTCTGGCGCTGGTCCGCATCTCTTTGCCTGTGGGGCTTTCATCGACCCCAGCCGGCTCAAGTTTGTCGGTGCGCTTGGGCCGTGGGGTCCTGTCTCTTCCCCTGAAATCATGGCCGACCTGAACCGTCTTGACCGTGTCTTCGCCAATCTAGCCCGTCGCGTTCCATGGGTTATGAGGATCGGTTTTGCGCCCATGGGATGGGCCGCCCGATACTGGCCAGGTTTGTTCTTCTGGCTTTTGAAACGTTCGGTTCCGCGGCCTGACCAAATTGTTCTTGAAGACCCTGACGTAGCCGCCCGGTTTCGCGCGATGCAAGCTGAGGCATTCCGACAAGGCAGTCGTGGTGCGACGCATGAGGCCTATCTGGCCTATTCCAAATGGGGTTTCGACATTTCCTCTGTCCGCGTGCCTACGCACATTTGGCTAGGTGCCGACGACATCTTTGTAACCAACGCAATGGGACACCACATGGCCTCTACAATTCCGAACGTCGATTTTCATTGGGTTGAGGGTGCGGGTCATCTGAATTTCGACAACTGGAAAGACATCCTCATGGCCTGCCGTCACCATGTTAGATGAGAAAGCCGCACCAATCATATGACGTTTGGGTTGCATTTTCAGGTCATGTCTTCTCTTGGTTTTGTAAACATGCAATGGCCTGCGTGGCGAAGACAGTATCGCTGAGCTTTGCCGTCGCGAAGGCATCTCTCAAGGCATTTACTACAAGTGGTCGAAGGACTTCATGGAAGCCGGTAAGAAGCGGTTGGCATGAACGGCCGGTTTCTCGCGGCACACCAGCATAGGAATTTACGCCGTTGCAGCAACATCCTCGCTGCGCGCGCGCAGCACAAAACCAGTACGTCCGGTGTGGGCTCTCCCGATACCTTCGCCGCGTCGGTCACGAGCGGCGGGTTCGGGAACCAGCGCCGTTCGCTGCATCGTGCGCGAACTAGTAAGACGCGGACTTTGCCGCCTTTTGCCGGTGCAGCCTTTGCTTTCGCAGAAACTCCTCGCAAACGCAGTATCAGGTTTTTGGTACAACAACGGATTTTCCGTTTTCGGTTATTCAATAATACTGGCTTCACCAAGATCTAAATTGACCCTTCCGGTCAGCGCATCGCCGGACTTGGCGCCGACAGGCAATTCAATCTGAGATGCGTAGTCATCCGATATCCTGGTGCAAAAATAGAGTTTGGCATGTGTGACCGGAGCGCCTCGCAGCCAGGTTATGCGTTCAGCGGTAAAGACCGGATCCCCTAATGGAGCGTCCAAAAACTCAGCGAATTCGCTGTTCGCTTTGGCTGCCAAGAAACCTAGCTCCAGATCGGTACAAGGCACTCTCTTGACCAACCGTTCGTTGCGCCGGGAATGCTCAATGGACTCGTCTAGAACGTCTGGCACGACATAACTTCAATGCTCTGATCAGTTCGAGGTGCCGTTTTCAGAAAACACCGATTGCAGACCCAAAGACTTCGCAACGCCCTCTAGTGCGGCCAGCGTTCCCGCATCCAAGGGAATGCCTATTTCCGATCTCTCTTGATAGGCCAAGCGCTCGGGATCGCCGGGAAAGAAAACACCATCCGAACCCGGTGCCGGCGGCGAGGATTTCACCCAATCCGTGTACTGGTCGATGTCTGAAAAGAAGGCTTCTGCACCGCCGAAAACGTCGGGATCAATCAGGATGGCGAACATGTTGTTCACGACGCGATTTTCGACAACACGCGACGGCAGGTAAGCACCGCCGCCACTAAGCGCGCCACCCAGGATGTCACACAGCAGCGACAGACCAAAACCCTTGTGCAGCCCCATGGTTGTCAACGCACCTTTTGGCTCTTCGAACATGACCGATGGATCACGCGTCGGGACACCCTGGGCATCAACAAGACAGTTCTCGGGCACCTCGGCCCCTGCCAAATGGGCGACGCGTACCTTCCCCTGCGCAATCGCGCTGGTGGCCATATCCAGCAGTATCATTGGATGATCCGGCGATTTGGGAATGGCTGCACAAAAAGGGTTGGTGGTAAAACGCGCACTGCGGCCCCCGAACGGCGCCACAAGAGAATTTGGTGAAAGTACGTTTACGAAATGCACCGAGATAAAACCTGCTTCGGCGGCCATCGTCGCCCAGTCACCTACGCGCCCGATGTGAAAACTGTTGCGCAGCGCCAAAACAGTCAGCTTGTGCACCCGCGCTCTTTCAATCGCAAGGTTCATCGCCTGTTCCGACACGATCTGTCCAAAGCCCTGTTGCCCGTCGATTTGCAGAAGCACCCCGTCATCCTGAACGACGCTTGCAGACGCCTTTGCATGCAGTTCGCCGGCCAGAATGGCGCCCACATAGCCGGGCAGAACGCCAACGCCGTGGCTGTCGTGTCCGGTGAGGTTGGCAAAAACCAGTCTGTCTGCAACTTTGGTCGCCGCCTCTTGGTTGCCGCAGGCCTTGGTTAGGATGTCGGTTGCAACCAAAGTCAGGTCTTGGGAGGAAATGCGCATCGTCGTTTTTCTTTCTGCAGGGCGTGTAAATGCCGCGTGGCGATCTTAGGGCACTTTGCGATAAATGGAGGCTCGTTTGCGCACCGGTTCCAGCAGGGACAGATCGCTGGGTTCCACGTCGAACCCTTGGGGAAAGGGCGGCCGCACTTCCATGCCAAGCGCGCGCATGACACGCGGGTCGCGATAGTAGCAAAACACGACGATCTGATGCAGTTCCCGCGCCGCTGCGCTGTCGGCCATGTTCAGATCCATAGGATCCGTTTCATCGCCCGACGCGGTCAGAAGCCCCTTTAATGCGACGTGGACGCGGGCCGCATCCTGCAAGATGTCGGCAAAGATCACCGGATCACCCGCGCCGGGAAGGCCATCGTTTTCGCTGGCCGGGATCATCCGGTCAGCCAACCGCCTGAGCGTATCGCATTCGTCGGAGGAGAAGGGGGAGCCGGACGCGGGAAGTGACATCGCAATTCCTCAATCGAACAAGTTGGTTAGGCGGCGTTTGATCTGGTCGGCAATATAGAGCGACATTGCCTGCAACGTACTGGTCGGATTGACGCCACCGCTGGTTACAAAAATGCTGCCGTCGACGATAAACAGGTTGCGAACGTCATGAGAGCGCCCCCATTCATTGACCACAGAACGCTCGGGGTCGGTTCCCATGCGGGCAGTCCCCAGCAGATGCCAACCGGCCATTGGAATTGGAGAGGTCGTAAAAACCTTGCGCGCGCCAGCGGCAGTCATGATCTCACGGCCCTTCTCGCAGGCGTGGTCGAGCATCGCTCGACTGTTCTCGCTCAGGGTATAGCTGATCCTGGGTGCGGGGATGCCATTGCTGTCAACCAGATCAGGATCAAGCGACACTCGGTTATGCTCTTCCGGCAAATCCTCGCAGATCGCAGCCAGGCTGGTGACCCGGTTCATCAGCTTTCTGGCAGCCGCGTGGTGGCCATCACCCAGGGGAACCTCTCCCCATTCCAGCCCGGCCAGGACGGTGGCGGCCGGCCCCATACCGCGTGATGTCTCGAAGGTATAGCCGCGCACGAACCCGCGCTGTGGGTCGGTTTCGTAAAACTCCTGGGACAGAATGGATTTATGCGCGCCCTTGTAGCCGTCAAGCGGATCGTCAAAGACCCCCTGAATAGCCGCATATGGGTGGAACATCAGGTTTTTTCCCACCAGCCCGCTGCGATTGGCCAAGCCTTCGGGGAAGGCTTTGGAAACCGAGTTCAGCAGGACGCGGGGGGTTCCGACGCCATTGGCGGCGAGTATCAACACATGCGCAGCCTGAAAGCGCTCTACACCTTTTTCATCGAAATAGACGACGCCTGTGGCCATGTCGTTTTCATCGACGGCGATCTCGCGAACACGGCAACTCGTGCGCATCTCGACCCCGCCGCGTTGCGCATGGGGCCAATAGGTGACATCGACGGAACCCTTTGCCCCCTGCGCACACCCCGAAAGACAGGCACCCAGATTGATGCACGGGGCCCGGCCGTCATAGGCTTCGGTCGCGATGGCAAGATCGCAAGGCCACCAGTGCCATCCGAGCGTGTTGAAGGCCTCTGCCAGACGGCGGCCGGACCGGCCCATGGGAATCGGCGGCATGGGGGGCGTCTTGCCCGGCGGATAGGCCGGATCACCAGCCAGACCCGCCACTCCCATCATACGGTCGTTTTCCGCAAAAAACGGCTCCAGCGTTTCGTAGTCAACAGGCCAGTCATCGGCGACGCCATCAAGCGTGCGCACACGAAAATCCGACGGATGAAAGCGCGGGAAATGGGCGGCATAAAGCACCGTGCCGCCGCCCACGCCATTGTAGTTCGCCACCTTGATCGGCGAATGGTCGTCGTTGACGGGATAGTCTTCGGGCCAGCCGCGGCGATTGGGACTTATATGATGATCGCCAGCGCGGCGCGCCTCCCAATCCAGTCCGGTCGAGGGGAAACGCCCTGAATCCGGAACGCCGCCCTGTTCCATGCACACGATGTGCATCCGGGTGTCCATCAGGCTCCAGGCAACGGCGGCGCCCGAGGCGCCTGCACCGATAATCAGAACATCAATGGGATCGTCGGACATCGGGATACACGGTTCCATTTCGGACAACCCGCGCGGCAAAGCGGGCCGACATTACACTGCGAACGCCCGAAGGACCGGCGGACTATTCCAATCTGGCGATAGAGTCAATTAATGTCAATAAACTTGATATACTATCGAGTATTGTTGCTTCTGGGCTTGTGCTAAGACCGTCAGGAACGGTACTTTTCCAGCCGTCGCCACCAGCAGACGAGAGACATGACGTGACTGCAAGTATCCTGAAAGACGCCGAAAGGTATCTCAAGACGTCGTCCAAATGGGTGTCGGGCGAAGGCACCGCAGAGGACATCACCTCGGACGACCTTTTTGCCACGACCGAGCTAATGTTCCTGGCCTATCTCGGCACATTGGAAGACACGGCACTGCAATTGAAAGAGGTCGGGCTTGGGCGCATTCATCACCGGCTGCTCTATGTCGCGGTCAAGAAGCCGGGCAAGTCGGTCGGTGATATCCTGACGTTTCTGCGTGTTACCAATCAGAACATTCATCGGCCGCTGGGGGACCTGGTCAAGCTGGGCTATGTCGAACAACGGACATCGGTCACCGACCGCCGCAAGCGCGAGCTGCATGCCACCCCGAAGGGTGTCGAGATGTTCGAGTTTCTCGTGCAACGGCAATATGACCGGTTTCGCGGCGTCTATGACACCGTCGGACCAGAATCGCTCAAAGAGTTCTGGAAAGTGCTGTGGTGCATTCTCGATCAGCATGACCGCGATTGGCTGCTCAAGGAGCAGCAGCCAGAGAGCTAATTTATAACAATAATAATTAATATATCAATTTCATTGACACAAATGGACATGAGCCTCTAGACTTTTTTGTCAGGCCACATGCCCGAGAGAGTCCTGCGGCCCGACAGGGGAAGAGCGCAGGCAGTTTCAGGCTTTCTTGCAGGCCTCATAAGCGGAGCAACCGGCCCGTCGGGCGGTGACCGCTGCATCGGCACGGGAGGTTATGCCATGAAATTCAACACACTGTTCTCACTGTTAGTCGCCAGTTTAATGTCGCCAGCGGTCGCATTCGCGGCGGACCCGATAGAGCTGAAATATGCAACCGTCGCCCCGGAAAAGACCCCCTGGGGCGCGCATTTCCTCGATCGCGTCGCAGCAGCCGAGACGGCAGCGGATGGGTCGTTGAAGGTCAACATGTTCTTCAGCTCACAGCTTGGCGACGAACCTACGGTCGTCAATCAGGTGGTGCGGGGACGTATCGACATCGCAGGGCAGTCCAATACAGCGACCGCCCTGGTCGTGCCGGAGTTTTCGCTTTTGGCTGCACCGTTCCTGTTTCGCGATGCCGCCCAATCCGATTGCGTCTTTGACAATCACGTCAAGGATATCTTTGGCCCGCTTCTGGAAGCCAAAGGGTTGATCCTGTTGTCATACATGGAGGTCGGATATCCTTCGATCTATTCAAAAACGCCGGTCGCGACGGCGGAGGACCTGAAGGACCTGAAAATCAGGGTCGCCCCCAGCAAACCTTATCCGCTTTATTTCAACGCGGCAGGGGCTGCGGCTTTGCCACTTGCAGGGTCGGATTCCGTGCCCGCCATCAAGACCGGGCGTGTCAATGCGCTGCACACCTCGACCGTCTTCGGCCTTGCTGTCGGCTATCACAAACTGGGCTCCAACGTGACCTATCTGCCATCGCATCATGACATCGGAACAGTCGTCATGAGCAAGAAGACCTGGGACAAGCTGACGCCTGAACAACGCGAGGCCGTGAGCGTCATGGGAGAAGAGGTCAACGCCCTGCGCAAAAGCATCCGCGACACGCAGGTGGCCCTGCTGGCAAAGGCCGAAAACGAGGATGGCGCGACGGTTTTCCGCCCGCAAGGAGAAGACCTCGAAGGGTTTCGCGTCTTTGCCGAGCAGGCGCAGCAGGAACTTGTCGCGTCGATTGGAGAGTCGGCGGTGCCAATCTGGGCCAGGATTCAGGATGCCGTAAAGGCTTGTGGCGGGTAAACTCGGCGCGCGGATGCGAGGCCGAACAGGGGGCCGGACATGGGCAGGATGATCCATTTCTTGACCCGGGTTGAAGCCCTGGTCGCGGCGGTTGCCTATATGATCGTCACGATGCTTCTTTTGGCCGGCATCCTGGCCCGCGAGCTTTTCTCATTCTCGATATGGGGCGTTGAAAAGATGGCAGTGTTCGCTGCCATCTACGCCGCGTTCCTGGGCCTGGCACTTGCCAGTGCGTCGAATTCGCACTTGCGGCCACAGTTTACCGATGGGTGGTGGCCAGAGCGCTGGCGTCCCGCCGTCGCCCGTTTGGGGGATCTTTTGTCGGCGCTCTTGTTCCTGTGGCTTGGCGTTCTTGCGGCGCGCTACGTGATCGACACCCATGCCAATGATGCGCGTTCGATGGTCATCTATTGGCCGCTTTGGGCAATACAGATCGTCATTCCCTATGCGTGCTTTTCCTCCGCTTTGCGCCATCTGGCCTTTGCCCTCGAACCGGCGCTGAAACCCGCGCCTGACATACAGGGCTGAGCGATGACAGCTGTTTTTCTCTTTCTGTTGGTCTTCGCGCTGTTGGTTCTCCGCCAGAGCGTTATCCTGATCTTGATCGTTGCCGCAGCCTACGTGCACTTCTTCTATGGCGACGCAGAACTGACCTATCTCATTGATGACATCTGGACAGCTGTGAACCGCGACGTGCTGCTGGCTGTTCCGATGTTCATTCTGGCGGGCAGCATCATGACCCGCGGGTCGATCTCCCGGCGACTGATCGACATTGTTCGTGAGTTGACGCAATGGCTGCCCGGCGGGCTTGCCGTTGCCACGATCCTGTCCTGTGCTGTCTTCGCCGCGATTTCCGGGTCGTCGCCTGTCACCCTGCTGGCGGTGGGAAGCATTCTCTATCCGGCGCTGCTGGAACACGGATACGACAAGAAATTCGCCCTCGGTGCGCTGGCATCGGCGGGCACGCTGGGGATCGTCATTCCGCCCAGCATCCCGCTGATCTTTTATGCCATCGTTACGGAAAACTCGATCAGTGACCTGTTTCTGGCAGGGATCATTCCGGGGCTGATACTGACCTTCGTGCTGTCGCTCTATTCACTTATCGTCAACCGCCACATTGCGCCAATCCCGTTTGATGTGACCACACTGGCCGCCGCGCTAAGGAATGGCATCTTTGCCATGCTGGCCCCCATCATCCTTCTGGGCGGCATCTATTCGGGCTATTTTTCGGCCACCGAAGCGGCCGGCGTAGCGGTCGGCTATGCCCTGATAATCGAACTGCTAATTTACCGTGCCCTGAAACCTGCCGACCTCTTTGACCTTTGCGTTGAAACCGCCCGTCTGCTTGGGACGATCCTGCCCATTCTGGCGGTGGCCAGCAGCATCAACATCCTGTTGACCGTCGAGCAGGTGCCGCAGAACTTTGCGGCCTGGATGTCGACCGTCGTCAGCAGCAAACTTGCCTTCCTGATCGTTCTGAACTTGTTCCTGCTGCTTGTCGGATGCTTGATCGACATCGTTTCGGCGATCCTGATGCTGGCCCCAATCCTGCTGCCTGTTGCCGCTGCCTACGGCATCAACCCGATCCATTTCGGCATCATCATGGTTGTAAACCTGGAGATCGGGTACATAACGCCGCCTATCGGGCTGAACCTGATCGTGGCAATGACGGCCTTCAAGGAAAAATTCCTGCTGATTTGCCGTTCGGTTCTCCCGTTCATCGCATTGATGATATTCGTGCTGATACTGGTTGTATGGGTGCCGGGGTTGTCATTGGTACTGCTTGATGGCTAGAGCCCGGTCCATGGCGCTGACTGAAGAATCCATCGGCGAACTTTGCGGGGTTCTTGGGAACAAGGGCGTTCTGACCGGTAATGCGGCCGGTCCGAGATACCGCACGGACCCACGCGGCATCGGTGAGGTTCTCCCCGCGCTGGTCTTGCGCCCGGCAAACACCGATGAGGTGTCCCGCGTCATGGCGATCTGCCATGCCGAAAACCAACCTGTTGTGGTGCAGGGCGGGATGACCGGGCTTGTTATCGGCGCGCGCCCGCAGGCAGGCGAAGTGGTGCTGTCGTTAGAACGAATGAACCGGGTCGAAAAAGTCGACCCCGAGGCAGGCACGATGGTGGTTCAGGCCGGAACGCCGCTACAGGTGGTTCAGGATTGTGCCAACGCGCATGATCGCTTTTATCCGCTCGATCTGGGTGCGCGCGGATCCTGCACCATTGGCGGCAATCTGGCCACCAATGCCGGCGGCAACCGTGTGCTTCGATATGGCATGACCCGCAATCTGGCACTTGGGCTCGAGGTGGTGCTGGCAGACGGCACCGTGCTGTCCAATCTGACTGGCTATCTGAAAAACAACACCGGATATGACCTCAAGCACCTCTTCATCGGCAGCGAAGGCACCCTTGGTCTGATCACCCGCGCGACATTGCGTATTTTCCCCAAGCCGCGCACTCAGATCGTGGGGTTCTGCGCGATCGACAGTTTTGCTGCGGTGGTCGAGACGATGACCCATCTGCAGCAGTCGCTGGGCGCCGATCTAAGCGCATTCGAAGTGATCTGGTGCGACACTTACACGGCAACAATCTCGGATGTTGCCGGTATCACACCGCCCCTGCCGACAGGCTCTGCCTTTTATGTCCTGACCGAATTGATGGGCAGTGACAAACGCCATGACCGCGACAAGTTCGAGACCGCATTGCAGGACGCAATGCAAAAGGGGCTGATCAGCGACGCGGTTGTTTCGCAGTCGGACAGAGAAGTGGACAACCTTTGGGCCGTGCGGGATGGCATGGCCGAGGCCATGGGTCAGCAGCAACCCGCTGTCGGCTTTGACGTCAGTCTGGATATTCCGGACATGGCCAACCTGGAAAGCACATTGCGCCAACGGCTGGCGGATGCCCTGGGCAAGGTTCGCCTGTTTATCGGGGGCCACCTGGCGGACGGTAATTTGCATCTTGTGGCAAAGCATGTTGGCGCCGACCCGCAGCCACGCGAATTGATCGAAAGCATCGTCTACGGCCTGATCGGTGAAATCGGTGGCTCGGTTTCAGCCGAACACGGCATCGGGACGCTGAAGCGCGATCATCTGCCGCAAAGCAGAACACCAGCCGAACTTGCCGTGATGCGCAACCTCAAAGACATGCTCGACCCCAAGGCATTGCTTGGCCGTGGCCGGATCCTGCCGCCGCGCGACCACTCTGAAAACATCACGCCACTCTCGAGGAATCCAGACAATGAGTTTTGAAATCCAGTCCCTGTTCGCCAGCAAGTTGCCCGACCCGGCCCCCCAGCCGTTCTCCGGGTTTCCGCGCTACAACTTCGTCGGCGGACACAACGACGCGACCAGCATCCCGGTCCAAGCCCTGAAAGCCGCCGCGCTGCGCGTGCTTGATGCCGAGGGCGCGTCGCTTGCCACCTATTATCTGACAAGCGGACCGCAGGGCCACCTGCCCTTGCGCCAGTTCATCGCCAAAGCCCTTGCCCGAAACGCACAAATGGGCGACGGGGCGGAAAACATCCTGACCACCTCCGGCTCGTTACAGGCGCTGGACCTGGTCAATCGGTTGTTGCTGAATGAAGGTGATACCGTGATCGCCGAAGAGGCCAGTTATGGCGGCGCGCTTGGCCGGTTGAAAAGGCTCGGCGTGAACTGCCGCGGGGTGCGAGTGGATCAGGACGGGATTGATATGCAGGAGCTGCGGTCGATCCTGGAAGATCAAAAGGCGCGTCAGGCACCGGTAAAGTACATTTACACCATACCGACGGTTCAAAACCCGACAGGCGGTGTCATGTCATTGGAACGCCGCAAGACGCTGCTCCAGCTCGCAGCGGAATTTGACTGTGTCATTTTCGAAGACGATTGCTATGCCGATCTGCTTTGGGGGGCACCGCGCCCGCGCACAATTCGGTCATTGGATGCCGCCGCGGCCCAGGCACAGGGTCGGGCAAATCGCGTCATCTATTGTGGGTCCTTTTCAAAATCCATCGCCCCCGCTCTGAGGGTGGGATACCTGATTGCTGATTGGACCGTGCTGGCGCAGATCCTGCCTCTGAAAACAGATGCGGGAACCGGCGCACTTGAACAGATGGTGCTGGCAGAGTTCTGCCGTGAACATTTTGACGACCACATCGCCGGGATGCAGAAAATGTTGAAGCGCAAATGCGATGTGATGGTAGAGGCCCTGAACAGGTCTTTTGGTGCGGCCGCCGAATTCGTCGCGCCCAGTGGCGGGATTTTCATCTGGATCACCCTGCCAGAAGAGGTCGATACGACCCAGTTGGCCGCCGCCGCTGCTGGGCATGGTATTGCCATCAATCCGGGGGCGGAATGGACCGTGGATGGTGCAAAAAACCGCAACCGCCTGCGGCTTTGTTTCGGTCACCCCGATGAGGAAACCATCCGGGTCGGCGTCGCCAAGCTGGCTGAGATATGTCACGAGATCTTTCGCGTCCCTAGGTACGCTGGCAACATCCAACAGGGTAAATAAGCTACATCAGCCGCTTGATTGTTTACTGCACGCGCGCGCCGGAGGTCCGGTCTTTTGCACGGCGGATTTCGGTCGGCACTCCCGTTTTTTGGGGTTACCCGTTTTTGATATAGAGGGTCATTTTTGCAGCGCCGCACAATGGTGCTTTGTCCGCGACCTGTGAGTTCGAGTGTTAATCCTTGCTGTGGCCAGCATAAACGGCCGGTCTGGCCGCTGCATGGCATGCTGAAATCTTTGCATCTGCGGCAAATTTCGTGCTGCGAGCGCGCGCAGCGAGAACCCGAGTCTTCCGCTTCGGGCTCTCCAGACATGTGACGTAGCAGTTAACTGTAAGACTGCGGCCGTTTTGCAAAATATTGGCACTTAATGAGGCTCTTCCTCACTTAGTGTGGCGCAGTGGCAGCATTCTGGCTTTCAGCAGCTCTGCACCGGCTCGACCGTACATTGCCCGCTTGAGTGTCTTCAGGCGGTTGATCTGGCCTTCCGCTTGT
>NZ_JASMWN010000046.1:0-14479 GCF_032595355.1 Sedimentitalea todarodis
CTGACTCAATGAACCTTGTCGGCCAGCCTGCCCACGATCGTGAAATGGCTGCCCGCGATGCCGTGAAACGCGTGCCCGAGATCGCGTGAAATCACCGCCCAACTTTCGCGAAATACGCACCTTGACATGTCAGACCAATGGCGCTGAGATCGGGATTAGAGAACGGAACGCCTGTCGTTTTGCCCAACCACTTTTCGATGTGGCCCGCCACGTTGGCGTCCACCTAGACCAGAGGTTTCTTCTCTTCATAGATCGCTTGGTGTTCTGCGACGCCTCTCAGCCAGCCGCCCTGCACAGCGAAACGCTTTTCGCTCAGGGAATTGGACAAATGAATAGCCACCTGACCGGCAAGAGCGACGCTGGCTGCAAGGCGCGTCACCACATTTAGGTAAACTGGTCAGTCTTCATTCGCTGATGCCCGAGGTTGGAACGCGGTGATATGATCAACCAGGGCTGCCGGAACCGGATCATTCAGCATCGCATCAAAGTCGGACATGGCCGCCGCATCAGCAGCAACCAACCTTTCCAGTTGCTCGCGTAGCTCCGCATCAGTCGCCAGTTGGATTTCCAACTCAAGACTGTCGGTATTGGAAAGCTCTCCGTCGATGTAGGCGGATAGCATTAGTTCAATTTCAGACATCTCGATCCCTTATGATATGACAACCAACTGTGGCTGCGCGGCAAGGCCCTGAGTTGCTAGGCGGGATGCCGTTGGTCACAAGAATCTTCTCCCGTTCGTCAGGCACTTTTTCGTACTTAGATACTCTACGCACCAGAGCCGAGATTTATTCATTTGCGGGCCAAAAAGGGTTCTGGGCGCCTAACCCACAGTACCTTGTACCGGAGCTTCCCATCGCAAACCAGCCTTATGACAACGAACTTGAGCGACATCACCGCTGAACAAGCGGAAGGTGCAGCGCGTACTGTGAAAGCGATTGAGCATCGACGCAGCGATTGCGTCAAAACGAAACAACCCCAACTTTGCCAACACCACCAAGGCGCGTCCCTGCCAACGGTCAGATCCAGTGTTCCTTCATGAATTCCCGTGTTCGAAGGATACACTCACGCCAGGCGGGTTCATGCCCCAACATGATGTGGTTCTCGCTGTCCAACGGGACAAACTCTGCACCCGGGATACCCATTGCCAACTCACGTCCCTGATCTACGGAGATACGGCGGTCGCCGCGCGCATGAAAAACGATTGTCGGAACATTCACTTTGGCCAGGCTATCGCGCACATCGATATCGCCGAAAGCCTCCTGAAATCGCACAGCGTTTTCGGGTGACGTCGTTTGGCGCTGGAATTCATCAAACCAATCCAGGTCTTCGGGCTTTGAATCCGGCATGAAAGTTTGCGAGAATATGTGCCTGTAGGCAGGGTTGGAGGTTCCCCACCCATGCCGTGTAAGAGTAAGAACGGCCTCCCGGTGCGCTTGCTCTTCCGCACTGGCACCAATACGCCAGCCAGTCGCATATCCGGCAATGAGGACCAGACCAGTAACCCGTTCGGGATGGCGCACCGCGTATTCCACCGAAACTGCACAGCCCTGCGATATGCCCAGCAACGGAAACCGTTTCAGTTCAAGTGCATCAACGACCGTTTCCAGATCGCGTACAAATGCTTCCATACTGATGTCGTTCACATCCCAATCTGACAGGCCATTGCCCCGTTCATCATAGCGGATGAACTTTCGAAACTCCGAGCAAGCCGAAAATGTCGACCCCCAGATAGGGCTGTTCCAATCCAGCTCCAGGTGATTCAGCCAGTTGGCCGCCTTGACCAATGGTGGGCCTTCGCCGACTGTTGCATAGGCGATCCGCGCCCCATCGCTTGCCCGACAGAACCCAATTTTCTGTTTACGCAACTGCCGATGTTGGGCGCTTTCGCCAGGGCGTTCGACGGATGGGTCAATCTCTGGAGTCTCCAAAAGGTCAGGCAACAGGGAACCAGCAGCTGGCAATCCGGCTTCTTTTGCGGCGGCATGAAATTCCGCCTCGGATTGGCGCGCTTCTTCCAGTCGACCGGATTGCGCGAGCGCAATAACCAGACCACGCGCGGACTCTTCCTCCACCGGCGTAGCTTCCTGCCACAACCGCGCCCATTTTACGGTCTCGGCCTGCGTGAGTTCTGGGTGCAAGGCCAGTCGGCGCAACACGTTGAGATGCATCAGACGCACATTTTCGCGCTCAGATGCGAGCCATTGCTGGAAACTCTCGGTGCCTGCGTATTCCAGCCCCTCCAGAAACGATCGCTCTAACAGTTCGGCCATTTCACGCAACTCTGGCGGTGGAATTAGGGGCGGGTCGTCGTTGAGCCGTACCCAGATATGGCGAAGTTCGACATGGGTGTCATCCAGTGCAAGCGTGACCCGCTCCCGATCCGCTACGATACGTCGGACACCGCCCTGATCAACCACCTGACGCAGTTTGCTCAGCGCCCAGCGTAGCGAACCGCGTGGATCATCAGGCATGTCCCAGAACAATTCGCACAAGCGCTCGCGGCGAATGGGCCGCCCTGTCGCAGCGAGATAGCCCAAAACTGCACGCGCCTTTCGAGAGGCGGGCAGATTGACGGGTTTGCCATCGGCCGACACCGACAGTTCTCCCAAGAGGGTGATGTGGAGTGAAAAGCTCTTCATCCTGCCCGACAAAATCAAATAATACCACGGAATTTCTACTCAATTTCCACGGTCACTACAACGCTGGTACAAACGGCCGCTCGTCACAAGTGTCTCACGTCATAAAGACTGGAGACAAGAATGACCGACCCAATTCGCAACAAACTGCCCCACCAAACCAATCAGATGTTCCTGACGGACGCCGGGTTTGAAACCTCGATGTTGTTCCACAAGGGTTTTGATATGCCCTATTTCGCATTCTTTCCGATGCTGCGGACGGCTGAAGGGCGCGCTGCGATGAAGGAGTACTTCGCACCGTTCATGGAAACCGCGCGCCAACACGATGCGGGCTACATCCTCGACACCAACACGTGGCGGTCCAACCCCGACTGGGCGACACTGCTGGGTCATGACCGTGACGATCTTGCTGCGATCAACCGCGAGGCCGTCGAGTTTGCCAAGGAACTGCGCAGCGAATTCGGGGGGGACATGAATGTGTTGATCAATGGCGTGATCGGTCCGAGGGGCGATGGGTATGATCCGTCGACCATCATGACTGCACATGAAGCAGAAGAGTATCACGGCGTACAGATTGGCATTTTTGCAGACAACACGGTTGATCTGGTGTCCGCCATAACGATGACCAACATACCCGAAGCGGTTGGCATTGCGCGCGCGGCTGGTGATCGGGGACTGCCTTGCGTGATCAGCTTTACGCTTGAAACGGATGGAAGATTGCCAACGGGTCAGACCCTCGCAAATGCAATTGTCGCAGTTGACGCGGCATGCACTCAAAAGCCTGCTTACTACATGATCAACTGTGCCCATCCGGACCACTTCAGTGCCATGCTTGAGCAAGGTGGCGAGTGGGCGAACCGCATCCATGGTCTGCGCGCAAATGCATCGCGCATGTCCCACGCCGAACTCGACGAATGCGAAGAGCTGGATGACGGCAACCCGCACGAACTGGGTCAGCAATATGCGGAACTCACGCGCCTCTTGCCAAAGCTGAACGTCTTCGGCGGGTGCTGTGGCACGGACCACCGGCATGTCGCACAGATCTGCGAAGCGGTGCACCCAGCGGTCTCAATTTTGGCCGAATGATACTCACTAAAGGAAATCAATATGTTCGACACCATCAAAAGAAAAATGCATCAACGACGCCAGCGACGGCGCGACCAACACAACTTGCGGATTCTGCAAAGCGGACTGGACGATCGTCTGCTGAAGGATATCGGCTACTACAGGGACTTCGGATCAGATGCTGACCCCCGCTGGCGGTCGCTCCAATGATCGACACTACGCAGGTCAACTGACCGAATGTGAAGCGATGCCGGCGGCTACCTCTGACTGATCACAAGTTGGTGGTCTTGATATCATTTGCTTATCTTTGCTTTGGTTGGGATTGGCGTCGACCACAGCCCCAGCCGGAACAATAGCTTTCAATCGGAATCATCTATCCTTCCGAATTTTCGGAAACGTCAGTCTGTTGCGCGAAACTACACCGGTTCATGCGCTTCGGAAATCGGCAACGACCGACGCTATTTTCTAAACGAGAGAATTTTTGGCGCGCCCGGCGCGTAGAGAAACTGAGCGTCCCGAAGGGGCGCCGAATCTAAGGGCTAGAATATGAACACGCATTTGCGATGCCGCGCTCTGCCTCTTCATGCGCGCTGCATGAACCGCCTTCACCGTTGGCAACATCCGCAGAGTTGGGTCGAAACCAGAATGTCAAACGACAAAACCATTGCCGCGGGCATGGTCGGTGCAGCCGATCGCCGCAACGCGCCGGTTCAAATTCAGGTTGCCTTCGCGGCTAAGAAAAAGCGCGGACAATTCGCGCACTGGATGACCCAGGCACTACGCTCTGTACCCAAGGTGGCGTATCTGGGCCGCAATCGGCGACAATGTGCGGGGCTGCGCAACCTACAGGACACGCGGCTGCTTGGCCGGACTCAGCGGGCTTTGCCGCGCCTTCTCGGCGTCATCCTGATTCTGGTTCTCGGCGCAACGGAATGTACTGCTCAAAGCTGTAGGACTGACTACGGGAACAATAGCTCTGGTCTCAACGACGGGACCACCAATCGCGTCGTGCGGCTGCTGAAACAGGGGTTGCGTCAGTGCCAGACATTGAATTCGGTGTATCGCTACGATTGCTACCGTCAAAACTACCGCGCCGCAGGACGGCAACTGGCCGGCAACCCCGCCTACGCTCCGGCTCAGCAAGCCCTGCGCGATGTGGAAACCACACTCGTAGCTGTATTGGACGCCAATGCCGACCCGACAACAAGGCCAATTCGCCGCCGGGGCAAGAGCTATTCAGCCATCTCAGAGCGCGCGATTCCTCGTTCCAAGGCGGCTTTTGCTGCCGCGCTTGATGGGGCCGCTACCAAGCTACTCAGATCAGTCGATTCAGACAGCATCCATTTTGCCCGCATCGCCAGTGTCCTGGATTCCAACAAGGTATTCCTTCGCTCGGCCTGGACCCCTGCGACAGAGCCTACAATTCAGCGCATCTGAGAGGCGCAAACTGAAGGAGTATTATTGCTATGCCACTTAAATTGACAGCGCCAGTTGGCGACAAACGACGCATTACCAAGCCAGACCCAAAAGCCAAAAACACCAAGTTTCCACCCGTCAGAAACGTTCCGGCCGATGTGGAAGTGGTTCGGCTGATGCTCAACGCCAATGGCTATTCACTCAAGGTCCATGGCAAGTCCGATGGCGAACTGATTAAGGCGATCCGCGAATTCCAGAAAAAGAAGCTGGGGTACAACAAGCCGGACGGCATCGTCGATCCCGGTGGCCGTACCTGGAAAGCAGGGCTGGCCAAACTGGCCGCCCAGTCAGCTTCTGAACAGAAGATCGAATGGTACGAAGTGGTCGAGGGCGGGAAAACCAAACGCGTCACAAAGGCGGAGTTTGAGGCTGGTCAAAGGGCTCTTCAAAGAGAAGTCCGGTCAAAATCCATAATGATGAACGGTCAGGTGGAGTCCTGGATCAGCATTTGCAATGGCTTCGAGCAGACCCGTCAGGCTACAGACGGCTACTTCAATGCATTTGTTGAATTCTCTGTCAGCGTCGTCAACGACAAGACCAATCCACCTTGGAGTGAAATTCTCGCGGCACGTTCAGAGGCCTCTTTGCTAAAGTCATTTGTCGGTGCGTCCAATTTGGACTGGAAAAAGATCTACGCACAGGACCAGAAGGCAACCAAAGCCTACAACAAGGCAGTCAAGGCGTTCAAGAAGTTCATCAGCGAGCGTATTGGCACCGCCGGATCAATTGTCGGCAATCTTGAGATCGTGCGCGACACATCTTTCACTGTGGTCGAGACCTATATGACCGCACGCCTTGTCGCAACCAAAGGCATGTCTGTGGCCAAGGCAAATGCGATTGCGGCGGCAGGCACCGAAGCCCTCAAATCCGGTGCCGGGCAATTTGGCGAATATGTTGCCGGGAACAAGGTTTCCTGGGATGGCGCGGCCAAAAAAGTCATGATTGACAGTTTCATTGCCGGCCTCTCGGGTGCGGCGGGCGGTAAACTGGGCTCGGCGCTTACCAAGGGGTTGGGTGCCAAGATTGCGGCGCAAATTTTGCCGAGACTGTCGGGCAATATGTCGAAATCGGTCATCGAGGCCTTCTTTCAGAGGTTTCTGGGTTCCAAATTCGGGCAGACGATGGTTACCGGGGCTCTGAAGGAAACAATTGGTCTGTTCAAACCACTAATCGAGAAAGGGCGGGCGCCCAATTTGAAAGAAGTCAAGGAATCTGTGGCAAAGATCCTGACAGCGAGTATCCTTGATCATGCAGCCGGGAAGGCACTTTCTGAATTCACCAAACGGTTTCCGACAGCCAGCGCCGATTTCCTGAAAACAATCCTTGCGCCCAAGTCAATGCAGGCGATGCGCAACGATCTGGTGGCGCTCTACGGCGCGGAATCATTCGAGATGCTAGCAAAAAAGCACTCGGGCGAGATGTTTGAATCGGTTGCCAAACAGCTCAGCGGCAATTGGCTATCAGCCGCCGCTGTCGAGGCGGTCAACGGTTCGGATGGATCGCAGAACGCCAAGCAAATGCAAAAGCTGGCAAATGATGCCCTGCGCAAGGACAAGGACCTGCGCAAAAAGATCGAAAACATGATCAAATCCGAATTCGCCAATCGCGCAAAGAAGCTGGAAAAGGCCTAGTGGCCTTTGGCTTCGCGTCCTGAAGATTACACCTGCAGGCGTCGAGATGACCGACCATAGAGACTCTGTTGCATAAAGCCGTTTCTAAACGAACTCCCCCTTTCCCCGGACACAGTTATCCCACGGTTTCCGTGGCGGGTATGCCGAGCGCTGTGTAGCCGTTCATGACTGCAATACGGACCTGAACCTCTGCAACCCGTCGGTCAAAGTCCCGCGCCATACCGAACAAAACTTTCATCGTAAGGCATGCCTGGATAGCGGTGTCGCTGTAGGTCTGCTGCCGACCGCGCTTGCCCGTCGGCACGGCATCCCAGATCATTTCTAAGTTAAACCAGATTGTCAGCGAGCCACGGCGCTTGAGCGCTTCGTTATAGGCCTGCCAGTTTCTGGTCTTGTACGTTGGGGGTGTGGGTCTGCTCATGGCGCCCAGCTATCAAATTGGATTCACGACATGAATCCCTCACTGATTTGTGCAACAGAGCCTTTCACAGGTTGAAAATCAAAAAAACCACGGAAATTCTACTCAATTCTCACGGTCGCTACAACGCTGGTACACACGGTCGCTCGTCACAAGTGTCTCAGGGCATACAAACCGGAGACTAGAATGACCGACCCAATTCGCAACAAACGGCCCCATCAAACCAAGCAGATGTTCCTGACGGCCGTCGGATTTGAAACCTCGATGTTGTTCTACAAGGGAGTTGATGTGCCCTATTTATCATTCTTTCCGTTGCAACGGGCCGCTAAAGGGCACGTCGCGATGAAGGAACTGGCCATGGTTTTCCCGGCCAGCCACATCGCAGGGATCGATCTTCGCGAAGACGTGTTTGCGCCACTGCTTTACACGCAGTCACTGATGCACTGCTCGCCAGCATCCATCGGTCAGCACGGGGCCCGCCCTGGGGCCAAGTGGGGTGTCGAGACGGCACAGAATTCCTCTCCAGCGCAGGCTTTGGACAGATCGAAACGCACCGCCAACCACACGTTCAGATCAACGCGTATTTCCTTGCGCACCATTAATCGCGCCCATCTAGGAGTTTTTCAATGACACCGACACACTCAATCTCTGCCATCGTGATCGGCGCAGGTCTGTCAGGCCTGGCCGCGGCAAGCGAACTGCGCGCCAATGATATCCCCGTCACCGTTCTGGAGGCCTCCGACCGGGTGGCCGACCCCTGGCGCGCACGTCATCCGAAACTGCGGCTGAACATTCACCGCCATTTTGCCCGGTTGCCGGGCCATCATGAACCGCGCCAGAGCGACACCTATTTGCCCAGAGATGCCGTTATCGACTATTTGAGCGAATACGCCAGTGGGTTGGACGCGCCGATCCATTTCGAAACCCGTGTGCTGTCCGTCCACCGTAAAGGTGACCTCTGGCAGATCGAGACCACGAAGGGCGTCTATTCCAGCACCCATCTGATCGTCGCCACCGGTCGGGAAAGTGTGCCTGACATGCCCATTTGGCCGGGCATCGAAGAGTTTGGCGGTAAGGTCATTCATGCTGCCGACTTTGCTGATCCCAGCCGTTATGACGGCAAGAACGTGCTTGTCGTCGGGGCCGGGAATTCCGGATCCGATGTGCTGAACCACTTGTCGCGCAGCAACCCGGCACAGGTTTGGATCTCTGTCCGGCACGGCCCGTCGATCCTGCCAACGCGGATATTCGGCTTTCCGATGCACCGCATGGCCAGACTGTTCAGCCGCACCCCCGCTTGGGCGCTCGATCCGGTTATGGCGATCATGCAATGGCTGAGTTTTGGCAACCTGCGCCGCTATGGCTTGCGCCATCATCCCAAGGGCGGCGGATCGCGTCTGCTGCGGGATGCAGTGACGCCGGCACTGGATGATGGCTTTGTCAAAGCGCTGAAGGCGGGCCGCTTCGAAGCCGTGGGCCAGACCGTTGGATTTTCAGCCTATGCCGCTGAACTGGCTGACGGTCGCAGGGTCGACCCGGATGTGGTGATCTGCGCAACCGGTTACCGGACCGGTTTGGAAGATCTCCTTGGCCATCTTGGCGTGCTAGATGACGACGGATATCCTCTGCGCCCCTCGGGCCAAGCGGACAGCCGAAATCCGGGTCTTTGGTTCACGGGGTACAGTGTAACCTTTGAGGGCTTCTTCTACGCCGCCGGGATCGGCGCCCGCCGCATAGCGACCAGCATTGCCGCGCGCTCATACCAACCGTCCAAGACACATTCGCAACAAGCAATTCCACGCGCCGCAAACCCGCGGACGCTTTCAGTTTCAGGAGCAGAACAATGACGTTCATGGATCAATCACACGCGACGCAGGGACGCCCAGCAACGCGGAGACATACAGCAAGCCTGATCAACTGGTGGCGCGAACGACAGCGTCTCAAGCGTGACTATCGGAAACTGCCCCAAATGCCGGACCATCTTTTGCGCGATGTTGGCCTTGAGCATCTGATCGAACTGAAACCCGACACCCCATACCGTCACCGCCTGCTTTAGGCGCGGGCGCCTTTTGGAAATTTATGAGCGAAGGAAAGCACATGTCTGATTCTCGGACCTGGAAATTCTCCATTGCAGCAGGAACAGTGGGCTCACTGATGCTCCACTCAGTGCTGGCTCTGGCCGCGGCAACTGGAATTGCGCTCTTGCTTGTTCTGGTGTTTGCGTCCGTGCCGGCCCGTGCCGAAAGCTCGTTGGATTTCCTGTTGCCTGCCCCTCTGCAGGATCGTGACTTCCTGTATGACGGCGCGCCAAACGAGGCACGTTTTGAACTCGGTCGAAATCTGTTCTTTGATCCGATCTTGTCGGGAAACCGCAACATTTCCTGCGGTACATGCCACGATCCGGCAAATGGCACCAGCGACGGCGTGGCCTTGTCGATCGGCGAGGGTGGCACAGGGTTGGGCCGCAACCGCCGCACCGCCGATGGGGTGACCGAACGCATCCCGCGCAATGCGCAGGCGCTGTGGAATATCGGTTCGAGCGAATATCGTTCAATGTTCCATGATGGACGGGTTGAGCCCGATCCGCTGTCATCATTCCAAAGTGGTTACTGGAGCCCCGCACGCGAGCACTTGCCTGCCGGTCTGGACAATGTGTTGGCAGCCCAGGCCATGTTCCCGGTCCTCTCGGCCGCGGAAATGGCCGGACAGAAGGGTGAGAACCCGGTTGCGACGGCCGTCGCCGAGGACCGCGTAACAGACGCGTGGGACCTGCTTGCGGCGCGACTGGCGGCCACACCACAATATCAGGCACAGTTCGGTGCGGCGTTTCCGGGCAGGAGCGACATCACTTTTGCGAAGGCCGCCAACGCACTGGCGGCCTTTCAGACCCAGGCCTTCCGAACAGATGACAGCCCCTTTGATCATTTCATCGCAGGCAGCCCGATGGCCTTGTCCGACACAGCCCGCGCAGGCGCTGATCTGTTCTATGGCAAGGCTGGCTGCGCCGGCTGCCACTCCGGTGCCTTGCTGACGGATCACGATTTCCACGCCATTGCCGTGCCGCAAATCGGACCGGGCAAGGGGCATGGAGCTGACACAAGCTATTGGCGTGCGACGGGTTTTGGCGCGCACACGGAAGACGAGGGCCGCTACCGCGTCACCTTCGACACGGACGATCTGTTCGCATACCGAACACCCAGCCTGCGCAACGTGGCGCTTACGGGTCCCTGGGGACATGACGGCGCGTTCGATGATCTGGAGGTGATGGTGCGCCACCATCTGGACAGCATCGCCTCGCTTGAGCGTTATGACGGGAATACTGTTTCCCTGCCGCCGCTGGACAAGATAATCGAGCAGACCGGAGACGCCTCTGAATTGATCTTTCGCCCTCTCAATCCCGGACGCCGCGCCGCTTTTGATCTGCGCGATGGCTGGGTCCAGAACTCGGCGGATTTGCGAGGGCGCATCGCCAGGGCAAATGAGCTTGCCCCGGTGAATCTGCAGGATCAGGAAGTCAGCAATCTGATGGCCTTTCTCGCCAGCCTGACCGATCCAACGGCCCATGACCGCAGCCACCTCATTCCGACCTCTGTGCCGTCAGGTCTGGCGCCGCAACCAACCCGCCCGGTTGGTCCGCCGCCAAAGGGGTGATCACAGGATGGAATCCACTCTTCTCGCATCGGGTTCATCCCAAGACGGTCTCGACCACCCGAAAACACCCTGGCTTCGTCGACCTGCACTCCGGGGAACCAACAAACCGCAACTTCGCCACAACTCTAATAAGGATCGAAAAATGCAAAAACTTCTTATCAACAGCGTCTCCGTACTCGTGCTGAGCGCCGCCGCCGCTGCCGCAGAAAACACCAATGCCCAGTTTGGCTCTGCCCTATCCGTGAGTGGCGCAGCAAATGCGCAAGTGATCAAAGCGGCCTATGATGCGCCCGAAAGCATGTCATTGACGTTCATCTTCCACATCGACGACGGCATGGCCGAACAGGATGTGTTTTACGAGAAGATTTCCGGCTCCGGCGAGGTCTTCCGCCCAACAGCGGCTACCCGCGACATGGACGCACCGCTCTATGCGCCGGGTGTCGAGGTGAAGCACAACTTCCTTGATACGACAGACACCGGCCCCTATCCCATAGGCCGCCCGCTTGGCCTGACCTTGGGCGAGTGGTTCGCGGCGAAAGGCAGCGGCACCTATATCTGTGAAAATGGCGTCGGCACCGTGGATTTGAGCTTTGAAAATCTCGTCCCGGACGGCGTCTACACGATCTGGCATGATTTCATGGTCTGGCCACCAACCGAACCATTCATTGGCACCTACGACCTGCCCTTTGGTGCCCGCGACGGGTCTGAGAATACCTTCATCGCAAAGGCGGACGGATCGGCGGATTTTGGGCACACGATCTCGCCCTGCCTGCAGTTGAGCGGTGAACATCTTGCAGCCGATCTAGCGCTGGCGTGGCATTCTGACGGCAACACATACGGGCCGCTGCCCGGTGAGTTTTCGACCGTCACCCACGTTCAGATGTATGTGGCCTTGCCCAGTCGCACAGGCCTTTGAGCCAAAAGCATCAGGGCAAGCCTACCGCTTGCCCTGATGCTACCGAACACGAGCACCCGCCCCATACTGATCGAACACTGCGCCTTCATTGCCTGCCCGTCCCAACAGGTCTGGGCAGAGACCATTGATATCGACACATGGCCACTATGGGCGCCGACTGTTCAATCAGCACAGCGGCTGGACAAGGGCGCATTTGGCATCGGCAGCGCCGCCCGTATTTAGCAACCGAGGCAACTCAGCACGATCTGGCGCGTCACAGCCATTGAAGACGGTGCCTGCTTTGCATGGGAAACGGATACAAGGCTCTTTGGAATGCGCGCTACCCACAGCGTTGCTTCGCAGTCGGATGGAACAGATTGCAAACTTACGGTCGAATTGCTTGGCCCAATGGCAGGTCTGTTTTCGCCCCTCTGCGTCCCCTTGATTGGGCTGGCCCTCCAGTGAGAGAATCAGGGTCTGAAAGACTGGTGTCACTTAGCACTTCTGTGGTTGCCGCCCGTTTGGCAAGAAGTTTCTGACTTTCGTTGACGAGTGATCGAGTGCGGTCTTCTGTCAGGCCTCTGGTTGCGGCGCTTCTAGGTGCCGCGGGCCGGGACGGTGATCTGCGGAGCGGGTCCAAATCTTAATTCCGAGCTTGCGGGCTCAAAGTGCTAAACTGGTTTTCCCATTCCCGATCGGTTCGATCTTGCGCCCATTCAGGTCGTCGACTTCTCACACCTCATTGCCAGTCCAGGCCTTCTGCGGCACTCCGTTCATCTTGCCGTTGCCAGGGCTGGGTCTCGATAATCTTCCTGCTTCGCCAGCATGGCCCATATTGTCCGCGCCATCTTGTTCGCCAGTGCGATCGCCACCAGCATTCGCGGCTTCTTCGCGAGCATCCGCGAAAGCCAAGATCCTTCTGCCGGCGGTTTACGCTTCGCGCCACTCAGCCGCGCCATTGCCCCGATGATAAGAAGCCTGCGGATGTCGGCCTGACCAGCCTTCGACACCCGTCCAAGCCTTTCTTTCCCGCCAGAAGAAAACTGTCGTGGAACGAGTCCGAGCCAAGCGGCAAAATCCCGGCCGCATCGAAAGCTCTCCATCGCTGGCGCGAAAGCCTCGACGGCCATAGCGGTCAGCGGCCCCACGCCCGGCACGGTCTGAAGCCGGCGCGCTGCTTCGCTCTGCCGGGACAACTCCGCTAGCTTCTTCGTTTTCTCCTCGATCCGAGCCGTCTTCTCGCTGATCTGAGCCAGCAGATCGCAGCACTCCTCCCGCACAAGGTCGGGCAGTTCGCTCTCGACGTCGTCGATAATCACTTCGATGCGCTTGACGTGACCGATCCCTTGCGGAATGACCTGCCCATATTCATAGAGAACGGCGCGCAGAGCGTTCACCAATTCCGTTCGCTGATGAACAATACGTTCACGGGCCCGGAACAGAACCGCCCGAGCTTGCTGGTCAGCGGTCTTCGGCTCGACAAAGCGCATTTCAGGCTGACGGGCCGCAATGACAATCGCCTCGGCATCGGCAGCATCGTTCTTTTGGCGCTTAACTTATCGTCAGGTGGCCATAATGCGAAGGACTCTGTGCAAACCTGCTGTTTGTCAGCATTTTGCCCCATGTTCCTCAGCATTATTTCAGAGCGTATCGATCCAGGCGAGCAGGCTCGTATCCCGTTTCCATGACGGTGGTTGAACCACCGTTACCGGAAGACTGACCTGTTCCAGTGCCTGTCGCTTCGTTTTCAGATTCGCCTTCGTATAGTGGTGGTTGGTGGTGGCGTGGCGAAAGCTGCACAAGCCCGAACAGCGCGTGAATGCCCGCGCACGTGATCTGGTGCCAGTGCAGACTGGGAAGGCGGCTATGACGGCGCTGGAACAGCGCGACCGCATCGCACAGGTATTGCTCCACCTGGGCTTCGGTTACATCCGCGATCGGGATGTTCCGCTGTGCAAGATGGTCAAGCAAGCCGTGCGCATAGGCGCAATCGCTCCTGACCACCACCGTGCTGTATTCTTGGTTGGTCGGGCAGGCTTGGAGATTGGTGATTACTTCGCGATCGGTTTTTGTCATCGCTGGTTCCTCCGCCGGTCAAACAACCGCAGAGGTTCGTCCGAAAATAATGCGGAGCAAAGCCGTCGCTTAACGGCAAAAATGAGAGGCTATCAAGCGCCTGTCCCACGCACCTCCGCATTATGGCCACCTGATGATAAGTTAAATAATGGAGAGGTGGTCATTATTTTACGAACGGGCGCACATATTGCGGCGCAATAAGCTTGACCGCATGACCCAGTTTCACCAGTTCGCGCGCCCAGAAATGGGCGCTTCCGCACGCCTCCATAACAACAAGTGCGGGCGACTGCTCTGACATGAAACGGAAAAACTGCCTGCGAGACAGCTTCCGGCGATATATCACATCACCTGCCATCGACGCCCCGTGAAGTTGGAAAACGTACTTTGCCAAATCCACCCCGATCATCATATCGTTCATTTGCCGTCCTCTCTTTTCTGTGGCTTACACCATGTCATCTTGCCACATCGCGATGCCGTTAGGGGGAGGACGGCAACCACCCCATCTTAAATGGCTCTTCCTCACTTAGTGTGGCGCAGTGGCAGCATTCTGGCTTTCAGCAGCTCTGCACCGGCTCGACCGTACATTGCCCGCTTGAGTGTCTTCAGGCGGTTGATCTGGCCTTCCGCTTGT
>NZ_JASMWN010000047.1:0-13824 GCF_032595355.1 Sedimentitalea todarodis
GCTTTCCCCATAGGAAATCACACACCTCCCGCGGCCTCCTCCTAGTCAGGTTTCCCAACGCGGGCCACGCTCAGCACAAGCTGAAATCTCGCACCATGGCCCGCATCGAAAAACCTAAAACTTTGTTGCCGTTCGCTGCAAGCGCGAAAAACAGTACACGATCAGATTGGCAGCAACAGAATCGGCGGAAACCGTACATTCGCTGCATGTGCGAACTGTCGTTTAATAGACAGAAGATGTGGACATTCGGAATTGCTACACTTTGCAAAAGCAGCTAGCGGCTACCTCGAACCGATTCTGTTCTCTAATCTGTCAATATTCTTTCTCACTGTGTGGGCGGTTTTACGTCTGAGGTTGCCTTGGTTCTTCTATGGTTGCCGCCCGTAGTGCAAGAACTCTTTGCCTTGATTGGCGCGTGATCGAGTGCGGTCTTCTATAAGGCCTTGATGTGCGGCCCTAGAGACGCTGCTGGCCGGTATGGTGATCAGCGGGTCGGGTCCAAATCTCTCCGCAGAGCTGAAGCGCTCACAGAACCAAACTGGTTTTCCCGATCCAGATCTATTCGATCATTTTGCCCATTCGAGGGGTCGACTTCTTGGACTATTCCTTTTTTGTTTTCAGTTTCCTTGTGACGTTGCGTTAGGCCGCTGCGGCATGTGCGGGATCCCGGTAGTCTTCTCCTTTGGTGAGCATTGCCCAGATCGCCCGCGCCATCTTGTTGGCTAGAGCAATTGCGACCAGAAGCCTCGGCTTTCTGTCCAGCATCTTTGCCAGCCATGAACCTGGTTGGATTCTTTTGCGGCCCAGCCAGTTCAATCGCGACATCGCGCCAGTGATCAGAAGCCTTCGGATATCTGCCTGTCCCGCCTTAGAGATGCGTCCCAATCGGGCTTTCCCTCCCGACGAATGTTGCCTCGGCACAAGGCCCAACCAGGATGCAAAGCTGCGACCGCACTTGAACGTCTCCATTGGCGGCGCGAAGGTTTCAATGGCCAATGCCGTAATCGGTCCGAGACCAGGCATCGTCTGGAGCCGCCGCGCCGTTTCCGCGTCCTTTGCGAGTTCCTTGGCCATCTGTGTCTTCGCGTTTATACGATTTGTCTTTTCTGCGATCTGTTGGATCAGATCGAGACATTCGGCGCGGACAATATCCAATAACACGATGGCGGGATCACGCAGCGCCGTTTCGATCCGTCCAATCTGCTCGAAACCGGTCGGGAATGTCAGGCCATGCTCATACAGGATGGAGCGCACAACATTGATCAATTCAGTCCTTTGGTAGAGGAGACGCTCACGTGTACGAAAAACAACGGCTCTTGCCTGCTGTTCTTCGGTTTTCGGCTCCACAAAGCGCATTTCTGGTCGTTGTGCAGCAATGACGATCGCTTCCGCATCCGCCGCATCGTTTTTCTGCCGCTTAACAAATGGTTGAACATACTGAGGTGCAATAAGTTTAACATCATGACCCAGTCGCACCATTTCTCTTGACCAGAAGTTGGCACCACCGCAGGCCTCCATCACGACCACAGCCGGATCGTGTTCTTCCATAAACCGAACAAACCCCTGCCGCGAAAGTTTCTTGCGAAACTTTAGTTCACCCGTCAGCGATGTTGCATGAAGTTGGAAAACTGATTTTGCCAAATCCACGCCAATCATTGTATCCTTCATTTTGCCGTCCTCTCAGTTTAGTGGGTTTCGACACCACCAACTTGGCACATTGCGATGCCGTCTGTGGAGGGCGGCAACCATCCCATCTCTTCGAGCTCACTGGCTCATGATGGGGTTGGCTGGGTGTGGATCGGCAAGGTTGAAACCGCGATCAGATTGATAGTCTGCTCTGTCGCTACAAAACCGGCACCGTGTCCCACGCCCTCCCTCGGGCGTCTTCCCGTGAGGGGACTGTGATGTAGGAATCCTCGTTGTTGTCGTTCTAGTAATTCTTACGCGATCTGGAAGTCAGTCTGATCGCGCATCTTGGCATGCAGGATGATCGCGAGCCGTCTTGCCAGCGCCACCCGCGCCTTTCGCATTGTCGAGCGTTGCCCAATGGCGAGTGCCCATGATTTGAGTTTCAGCGGTGCTGCATATCGCGTGAGCATCACATTTGCGGCTTCGTAAAGCAGCGTTCGGACCCGCACGTCGCCACGTTTAGAGATGCTGCCAATGTAATCCACCTCTCCGGACTGGTGGCGTTTGGGAACCAACCCGAGATAGGGGCCCACATCTCGCGAACGTTTAAAGCGCGTCGGATCATCGATGGCCGCTGCAAACGATGAGACCTTGTCCGCCATTGGTCCGAGGGCAATGGTCGAATGCCGTGATTGGACCGACGTCCGGCACTGTCATCAGGCGGGTGCAGACCTTTGATTTGCGGGTCATTACTTTGATATCGCTGTCGATGGCAGCCACCGCAGTCAATATTGCCTCGCGCGCCGCAAACAGACCTCGCAACGCAGCATGCAGACCAGGAACGCCGTCGCTGAATTTCAAAGCCGCGTCTTTGAAAGCGGGCGACAGAGCGCGTGGCAGGCGGACACCAAACACGACGACAAGTCCGCGGATCTGATTATCGATGGTCACGCGTTGTCCGACCAGCTTCTTGCGCGCCGCGATCAGCGACCGGATCGCATGAGCGGACAGCGATTTAACATGGGTCGGTTTATAGAACCCTGTCCGCGCCAAATGCGCCAGGCCACGCGCGTCGTTTCGATCTGTTTTGTGCCCCGCCAGGGACTTCAGAGCCTGATAGGCTTGGCGGCTTTCGATGCAACGCCGGGACACCAAGTTCCGTCAGGCCGTGGAAAAGCATTGGGGCCATGCGTCCTGTCTCAATAACAACCTTGGTGCAAATTGGGCCGTCGGCGAGAAACACGGCAATCGCCTTCGGCGTCGAGGACGCCTTTCCTTCGCGGATCAATAGGCCTTCACGGTCGAGAATGCAGATATGCGTCTCTTCCATAGACACATCCAAACCAGCAAAATACTCCATTCGTCAGTCTCCCTTTTTTGACATGTGCATCCAGAATAGCAGGCGCGGTAGAGCGCTGGTCCTGATTACGCCATGTTGAAAAACTCTTTGCCGCATCTGCAAATTCTGAAAACCAGAAAACTGTTCTCCATGAAACAAAATACGCCAAGAAACACCGGTACTAACGTCAGGCAAACTCAACAGTCTCCGGTAAAAATCCGGGCAATTCCAATAAGGAAACGCTGTCAGAACGCCCATGTTATGCTTAACCCTCCACCGAATTCATCACCGTAGGTATTCTTTGTATACACGAGCCCAGCGGAGACATCCGCGGAACTTCCTGCGGCGCTGCTTAACCCGAATCCAATTGAGATTGCGTCTGGCCCTCTATGGGTGCCGATGAATGTCTGTGATGTGCCAGGTGAAGACGCAAAGGCAGCATCGATTTCATGCACATTATCACGTGAAGCGAGAAAATCGTGTTCATAGCGCAAGAAAGCAAGTGGTTTGAGTCCACCACCGAACTCTGGTCCAGTCACGTTTATGCCAATACTCCCGATGAGACTTTCGGCTGTTGCGTCTTTGATTGTGAGTGCGGTGTCAGACGCGCCTGTTTCTGTAATCGCATCCTGCGTATAACGTGCATAGCCAAGGCCAATCTCAGGAACAAACTGCCATGCGCCTCCTGACTTAAAGCCCAAGTATTCCGCGCGCACGGCGGCTTCAAACGTTCTGCTGGCGTAATCCGCGTTATGGATATTTGACGTGCTGCCCGTTACCGCCTCGCGTGTCGATTCAGTATTCGCCCAAGAAAACCCCGCCATGCCCGTCATGGACCAATTTGCACTATCATGAGTTCCATAAGCGCCGACATGATATGCTTTTGATGCGAAGCTTAACGACGATGTGGATGATGTGTGTTCGCCCATCGAGTATTGCCCATAGCCGACATAGGCACCAATATTGGCCGTTTCATTTGACCAAAGATCACCACCCAAGACGACTTCTCCAAGGTCATATGAGAACCCTGCCAAACCTCCATTACTGTCGACATTGCCGCGCATCAACGAGGAGTCCAGCCAAATTCCGCTCCCGCTGTCCGTCACACCTTCGACCCGATCACCTCCAGCAGCATTACCGCGTGCATTTGCGAGGACCATGTTGCGTAGATGATCACTATGTTCCAATGCGACGGTCATATACGAAGCATAGGCCTCGGGGTGCAGGGTTTGAACTTGCAGTAGGTCGGCATGCGTCAAGGTACCTTTGCTATTCACAACTAGGCTACCATAACTCATGGTGTTTCCCGTGCCAGTGGCAATCAATGGATGGTTCAGCAACCCAATATCCACAAAAGAAATATCCACGCGGTCATCAGCCACCGGATTGTTCACAATGGTATAGACGAGATTTGCGGGTAGATCAGAGCGAGCGGCACTAAGCTGCGTGGCCGTAGGTGTCATTGGCGCGGCGTCAAAGCTTTGCACATTAAATGTCAGGCGAGGGTTATTGTTTGCAATTGCGACAGTATAGATACCATTGTTGCCGCCCGCTATATAGTCCGCCGCAACAGCATTCGCATCAATGGCGAAAGGCACGAACATAACCGTATCGAATCCAGTTAGCGTTGAGGTCGGCGAGCCACCCACGTTGGCAACAAGGTTCCCTGCGTAACGGGTTAACGCCGGGGTGCATATGCCGGCAACGCATTCTCCGGCGGGGCTGATACCAACCGTAACTTGGTTGGTTCCTGCAAACTCAAGGTTCTGTGCATTCAGAACCACCGATCGCAATCCAACAGACACGTTGCCACTGTCTGTGCCCGCCGACGATGCCGAGACCAGATCGATTGTGCTATTCGTAAACAGTGCATTTTCGATGCCATCAGCGGCTCCAACAAAGTCTCCAAAACTGGAATTCGTTTGCAGCGTACCGCCATCGACGATCAGTCTGTCAATGTTGCGGTAAAAGGCAAACTGGTCGTAAAACGTACCACCGTTCTCAACGCTGAGGTACAGCCAAGCATTCGTTACATCGTCTCTTACCGAATAGCCGGATGTGTCCAAAGTGCCGCCGTCAATTCTCACCTGATCAACTTGCAGGCCGCGCCCCACGTTGTTCACCCCACCGGTATTGGTAATTTTCGTCGTGCCTGCGCCAACCGCCAATATCATGGCTTGCGGGTTGGCAACGGCACCCAATACGGCGTCTTGTTCACTTCCAAAGTTCAAAGTGCTGTCGCCGCTAAACGATAGGGTGCTGCGTACGCCATTGCGTTGCTCGATGCGCAGTGTACCGCCATTTTCAAGTGAAACCGTACTGTTGTTGAAAACGGGTGCCGTTAGGCGAAGTTCGGAAGATAAGCCATCCACCGTAACAGTGCCGCCATTCACCGTGGATTGTGGCAAGCCGGAGCCTACATTACTGAGCAGCCCTAAGACGGAGTTGTTTTCGATTGTCAGGTCTGCCCCGGAGCCAACAGTCAGATTTCCTTCGGTGCGCGTGGAAATTGCTGTTCCATCAAAGGTCAACGCGGCACCATCGTCGACCACCACTGACAAACGGTTCAAGTTCGTTGACTGATTGCCAAGTTGGAGGAGGTTGTCGCCAGTTTCGGCGCGAATGACAGGCGTACCACCCGGTGGTGCTGCCATGAACAAATCTGTGTCGTTCGCAAACGTCAGTGACGCATTGCGCAGGGCCAAAACACCGCCGCGGCCAATTGCGCCATCCCCTATCTCCAGGAAACTAATTTCACCCGTTTGTCTGCCGGTAGAGCTTGCGCCATCTCTCAGCGTCAGAGCGGAATTTTCAAGGGTAAGCCGGTCGAACTGCAACTCAACTATTATGTTGCCCGTGTTGATATCACGGACGTCAAACGCGGTGACGTCATAGGTTGTTTTCCCACCGTCAGTTCGCGCAGAGCCGAAATAGGTATTCGCCCAACTGCTGTTCAACCCCCTCGCAAACTTTACGCTGCCCTCAAACCTCAGTTGACCATCGCTCGCAGAATTTGCAATCCAGTCGGAATCAAAAACTAACCCATCATGCGATCCAATTATTGGGTTGATTAAGGCGTTCGCGGGGTTAAGTACGCCATTTAAAATACTTGCATCAACAAGTGGTTGGACACACCCCAAACTCAAGCCCGCTTCGGACGCGACAGAGCAGTAGCCCTGCGCCGACGCCGTTGAAGCGCCCATGAGTTGAATGGTTGCAAGCGCGCAAGAGGCCAAAAGACCTGTTCTGAGGTTACTAGACATTTGAAGTTCCTTTGCGCCCAACTTAATTTGATCATCTACAAAATCACATCGCTGCCAATTCCAGTCAATACGATTGCGAAACCGACTCATTTTTGGATTAACTGTTGCGCCTTTACACAGCTTTTTCGGCTATTAGACTCCGTCATTTGAAAAATGACGCCGTCCCATCCGTTGTTCCGTCACTTTTTTCAGTTCTGGCGACGCCAGCTTGGATCGAGAGCGATCAGATTTTTCATTGTTCCCGCGCCATGGGCCGCACCGTAAAGCACTATGACACTACTCTGTGCTTCATTGATCGCCCTCGCTAAGTGCCCGTTTCTCTGATCGATTGTGACACTCGTAAGTTTCGTGACATCCGCAGTTGGCATGACGAACTCCTCAATTGGTGTGGTGAGGTTCTCGTCACTGATATCAAGCGGACCAACCAAATTCTCGTAGGCGTCTGCCAGCTCGGCCGGAGCCAGATCGACGTTGACGTCTCTGCCACCCGGAAAACCCAAGAACATCGCGTTATCCTGCCCTATCAAGCCGTCAGATGCATTCTGCGCATAAAAAGCTGGTGTGGGAATGAGACCATACATAGCCCTGATCCTACGCTTGTCTGCGAGGGTCGCGGCTTCGAAGTCGATGAACTCATAGAAAAGGTCGCTACCCTGCGCTTTAAGACGCTTCACTTCGCCAGCCACTGCCTCATAAAACGCGGGCTCGGCTTGGTGAATCATAGGAATAAAATGAAGAGACCGAGTTCCGTTGGAGAACGTGAACACTCTGGCGCTGGAGGCAGTGCCGTCTATGTAGAACTGGCCTTCGGTCAGCGCCTCGATTTCGCCTCCGGGCCCTTCTCGCATCTCCCCCAGAGTGAGGTGACCTGACGCGTTTGCGCAAACCGCCGCCAAAAAGAACGCGATGCCGACGGCCAGTCGTAGTCGAAGAGACTTCATGTGAATCCGTCCATATCTTTATCCAAACCGCGGACATTATGCTAAATAGCGCCGGCAGATTAGTCACTCCATTCCAAGTCTGATGATGCCTTGTCGTCGGAGTTTTGCTTAGCCCTACTGCCGCTTTGGGCGCAAGATGTTGAGACAACTATCACGAATGGCCTACAAGTGAATGTCTGGCTATTTCAATCCTAAAGCCAGTCCAGATTAGAACGTGTCATGCTCTCAATTTGGTTGAATATCTGCCTTACTTAGAGCGTCTGCTACGGACGCAGCGCCGAGAACCATAATGTTGCTAGAAGACGACGCCCATCCCACGATGGATACATCACTGTCCTGAAATGCCGCAATGTCGGATTCGAAACCCAGTGTTTGCCCGCCGTGGCCCCAGAGACCGGTGGTCTTTTCCACAAGTCCAATTCCGTAAAGCGGCACAGTCAAACTCCCAACCCACAAGGTATCTTGCATCACTGTCAGTGTTTGAGGTGAGTTGAAAAGTTCACCACCAACGAGCGCCTCAATAAAGATGTGCATGTCCTCGATAGTAGAAATTACAGCGCCAGCAGCCCAGCCTTGGGACATGTTCCATTTCGAGGTTTCATAGTCAAAGGGAGCTTCGAGATACGCTCTGGGCAAACCAAACTCGGGAAGCGGGATGTCGTTCCAGAAGAAAGTATCCCGCATGCCCAACGGAGCAAAGATACGAGTTTCGAATACGTCGGCGAGCGGTTTGGCTTCGATTTTTTCAATAATGAGTCCAATAAGGATGTAACCCGTATTGCTATAAGCCCAGGCATCTTCTGTTCCGGGTGCAAAGGTCGGCGAGCCATGATCGACCGCAAACTGCACAAGCTCTAGCGGACTGAAACCGGCTGTAAGCGCGACAGGATCAGTCAACCCGGCCTCCATGATGCCCGGTGTGCCGTCGGGCGCGTTGTCTGTGTAGCTGAAGATACCGGAAGTGTGCTGGGCGAGTTGGCGCAAGGTGATCCTGTTGCCCTCCGGCAATTGCCGCGCAATTTCGGGCAGATGACCTGAGAGGAGATCATCAAGCGATAGCTTCTCCTCTTCTTGCAACTGGAGGAGCACGGCTGCCGTCATCATTTTCGTGTTGCTGCCAATCTGAAATGGCATCTGACAGTCAATAGAAATCGAAGCATCCGGGTCGGCTAGGCCCACTGACTTGGCATAACGCCAACCGGCAGATCTCACAGAGAGAACGGCACCGGGTGCAGTACCAAAGGCCAGCCCATTGGGAGAAGTCAACTCGACCGCTGAAGACAGCAGGGCGTCGAGGGCCTCTGTGACGGCTTCGGGCGCATTCGTTTCTATCGCGCATGTGCCGAAATCCGCAGCGGCAGCCGGCAATCCAGCCAATGCAGTCGTCGCCAGCGCGATCGCCCCAAATGGCCTAACCAAAAATCGGCAAACTCGTCTAAAAAGACTCTGAATTACACTTGAATTCTTTAGAATGTACATTCTTTGCGGCCTTCATTCGCAACAAGATCAAGCCCCAGACCTATCCGGGCGCATAACTACCAAATCTGATGCTCGCACAGTCGGCTTTCGCAGGACAGTTACAAAATACGGCTTTTGCCTCCTTAGATCCAACAATCACGTGCGCGAACGATTGGTTTGTCGGCATCCAATTCACGATGGCCCGAAGTAGGCGGTCGAACACCAACGAAGATTCTATTTACGCCGCTTCACCCAAAGCGAAACAAATATCAAAACCAATCCCAGTGCGGCCAGTATGAAAGTCAGGGGAAGGAAAAAGCTCTCCTGCAGGACACCGTTTGCATCTACATCGTCATAAAAAGCTGTCTCAGACAACCATGACAATCCGGCGAGAACCAGAGCTATAAATCCTGAAATACGAAGTTTAGAATCCATGATGAACTTTCCAATCTGTATTCAATTTGGATACGAGTCAGCTACGCTATTGGGATACCTTAGGATCAGTTGATGTTTCGATCGAGTAGTGATTTTAGTTTTTCGGCCTGTTCGTCAGAAAACGCCAAGATGAAGTTCGTGCCCTGGATCGCACCGGCGATTTGCGCAGAGTTGATCAATTGGCCTCCAATACGAATATTCATATTTTTACCAATAGATTGCTCTGTGAAGGCAACCAGACGGCTTGCGATCTCGGGTGTCAAATCAAGTCGAACCTGCGACTGCCCATCCTCCCCGCGTTGAATCTCTAGTTCGACCACATCATTTTGAGTGACCTTGATCGGTCCCAGCCAAAGCGCTGCGTTTTGCTGTTCAACGACGCAAATAGGGTGCTGCCCGGGATTTTGCCCCCCGCCAAGGTCAAGACACACATCATTATATTGTGCCTTCTGAAAATTGAGTCCAGCCCAGAACGAAATAGCTGCAATCACTATGACTGCCGCGACGATCAATAAATAATTCTTGGTCATTCGCAGTCATTCAAACAATTTTTCAGTTGCCCCAAAGTCAATTAGTGTTCGCCACTTTGGAGGTACGTATTACTGAAAGGTTCAGTAACATTATCTAAGGCGCACGTCATAGGCACGCAAACTTGCTTGAGGGCCAGATGCTTCAACCAAACCCTCAGCAATCAGGTGCTGAAGCCTGCCGGACAGAAACACATCACCCAACAAGTTGTGTTCATCGCCACGGCCCATCGCCGTACCGACAGCTCGTGCAGCAGAAACCCAGTCTTTTGAACAGCATGTCAACAGCAGGCTGTCATAATAATCAGCGGGAACATCAAAAATTTTGCCTGCCTCCCATTTTCTCAGTGTAGCGCCATCATCTCGAAGGTGCAAAAAACTCTCGGAAAATGCCGATCGTGCGACTGGATCTATCTCTTCTCGTTGATCGAAAAGACTCGTCAGAAAAGCCGGGGTCTGTACCGCAATATAGGGCGGTGCCTTTAAACCGCTTGCGCCAACACGCGTCACTGTTCCCTTGAAATGGCCCAGTTGATGACAAGCCATCTCTAGAAACGTCCGTTCCGATGCATTCTCACCGGCCCAAATGCAAATTTCTGGCGTGGGATCCTGCGCCAAATGGACTGATAGGCTATCAAAATCGGCCGAAGAAGGAACCGGATCTTCAGGCAACTGACCATAGTTTGGGTAAAGCGCTCTGAAATATGCTGCTCGCGCTTGCTTGTTGTTCAACGGGCCGTGGCTCAGATCATCATCAAACACATGCACGTGCCCTGTCAGGCCGTAAGTTGCAACTGCCGCGCGTAGACAACCTCCGGAACTTCCTCCCAAAACCAGATGTAGGTATGCGGGCTGTGACATTGGTTACCTTTGGCTTAAAAACACGATTTCCGTTGTCAGGGGACACGCTGCTTGCAGTAAATCACTTTCCACGCGGTTTCCTAGGCTGAATTTTCCCATTTGCATAAAATTCTTGCAACGCCTCTGTTTTTCGTAAACCTTTCTGGACATAAAATATGACGGCGAGAGCAAAACGAGGGGTTTTACAATGGGTTTTACGCAATCGGTCAAGACCTGCCTGTCCAAGTACGTGGTGTTTTCGGGCCGCGCGCGTAGATCAGAGTATTGGTGGTTCGTGCTGTTCGTGTTCCTGGTCAACGTCGGGCTGGTTGTAATCGGTGCGGTCCTTTTTGGCACTGATCCGGAAACGGGACAGGGATCGAACTTGCTGACCTCGGTTTTTCAACTGGCGATCATGCTACCCATGCTTGCCGCGGGGTGGCGTCGTTTACATGATACTGGCCGTCCTGGATGGTATCTTCTTCTGCCTTTGGCCTTCAGTCTCGCAACGATGATAATGCTATTGACCGGCGTCGCTGTTTTCTCAGTCGTCGAGTCCGGCAGCGAGAATTCTGAGGCTCTGCGAGGGCCGGCAGCCCTTATTGGCGGAGCAGGTTTGATGGCAATGTACGCTATCCAACTTGGCCTTTCAATCGTGATGATCTGGTGGCTGACGCGACCCTCACAAGAGGGCACGAATGCTTATGGAGCACAGTCGTAAACGGGTGATCAATCACCTTTACCTCTACACCGCATGACGGTTATCACCCCAGAAATAGGGGTTTTTAGGAGTTAAGAATGAAGAATACTTTCCTTTCTGGGTGTCTACTATTTTGCCTGTCCGCTGCACCTGCATTTGCTGAATGGGGATTTAGCGGTGGCCAGACCCCAAATGCGTTTATTCAGACAGGCGACATGACGCTGGAATTGCAATGTGACCGATTGCGCTTTGCACCTGTTGGGTATGCCGACAGCGAAGATATCGTCGGAAAGCAAAGCCTTTCAATTCGGTTTATGAAAAATGGTTCGACTGAAGTTGGATCTTTTCAAGCGGGTCAAGGGAACGCCACTCTGCGGATTGTCGATAACTACCCTGTCGAAGTTGTGTTCCAAGACCCAGCTGACTACCAGTTCATTCTGGATCAGATTGCAGCCAACGCCATCCTCAATCTATCCATGTCGGATCAAGATGTGAGCTATGGGCTTTTTGACCTTAAAGGGTCGGGCAAAGCTATTCGATCACTGCGGTCCTCTTGCGGTTCTGCATCCCAAGCAGACAACAACACCATGGAGGCCCCAGAAGGGGTGGTGTACTGCGGCGGTGGCCAAGTAAAACGCCAGATAGAGTACCTGATCCTTGAAAAAGCACAGGGCGAATGGGACGCTATCGTGACAGTCAACGGCGACACCACGCGTGCAATGACGGCCTACAGCTACTTTGGTAATGCACAGCCGCCACAAGGTTTTGTGGTCGCGTTGTTGGGAGAAGACCGGTCCGAATTCCTCGTCTTCAAAGATGGCAATAACAACTGGATCGAATACGGAGACTACCAATACAACCAATGCAATTGACTACAGTGTCTCGGCGGCCTGCTGTCTCAAATTCGGAAAATCTCATCGCATTCATCGCCGATCCAACCCGTTCTAGCAAAACGACTTCGTAAAACACGGAAAAGGAATAAACATGAACACAACACTTAAACTGGCGTCTTGTGTGATCTTTGGCACTTTATTGTCAGCGTGCGTGGAAGACAGTGGCTCTGCGACGTTATCGCCTACTCTGGCAGACCAAGCTTGTCTAAATGCGGTTGCACAGTCGACTGGCAATAGCGAAGTCCGGCTTTTGTCATCTGAGTTTTCTGAAGCGGGGACTTTGGTTAAAGTTGGTGTTGGCCCAGATTCAGCACCTTGGCAGTGCATAGCCTATAGTGACGGAGCCACCGACGGTATCATGTCCCTGACAAACGAGGGCAGCCTGTAAAGAAGAGGGTCACGTCGGTGGGCGTGGCCCGAAGCCCATTTGGGGCTCAGAGTTTGTTTCCGAATTCACTCCCACCAATCAGATTGAAACAGCCAAGACCTTTGGGCGAATACCCCGATGCGACTGAGGGCAAAGGTAAGGGAAGTGCAATGCTCTCATGGTTCTTTGTCTCTGGCTGCAAGCGGGGCAACTGGACATTTTCTTGGGCAAAAGCTCTGGTCATTAGCGCGCTGACTGTTTCCACGCCGGCTTGGTCACAAGACCTCACTAGGTTACCCCCTGCCCTTCAACGCATAGTCGACGAAGCGAAGAACGCATGCGCCGAAGTAAACAACGGCGAATTTGCACTGGAATGGGGAAGTGTCCAGAGAACCGATCTAAACGGTGATCTGCGTCGCGACTGGGTCCTAAATGATTTTGGGTTTGCATGTTCAAGCGCTGCGTCGCTCTATTGTGGAACAGGTGGATGCATGTCCCACTTTCTCATCGAAGATCATGTTGCAACGCTTCTCAATCAGGGATGGGAAATGGCTACTATCGGCCCAAGTCGGGTGCTTGTTGCCGAAGTACACGGGTCTCAATGCGATGGGATCGGCCCCACCCAGTGTTTTGTCGCAAGCGTATGGGACCCCGAGGAAAAAACCTGGCGCAGCGCTAACGCAGAGTGGGAGTAGAAATGTTCAACGGATGCAAGCAGATCATTTACGGGTTATGGATACTGCCCGCTGCACTCAGCTTGGCAGGGTGTATAGAAACGGCACCGGAAATCGCGATCAGCGAACCTGATCCCGACCTTGTCTTCGTCCGCGGCTATCGTGGGGCAGCAGATGACTGCAAGCTTGTCGGCGAAAGTGCATTCACAGCGGACTTCCTAGATGATGCGGCCGATCTCGTGGCGTGCCCCACCGGCAGCGACGCGATGGCAAGTCTCATGGCGGAGACGGGCGCAAAGATGGTCACACAGACAAACAGCTTCACACTTTTCAGCATTCCCTACCGCTAAGTCTCTCTGCCTCAGACCAATAACCCGCCAACTTAGGGCGTCCTATTGCGCGACTGGCCAACTTCTATTGTCTACTCAAGACACTGCAAACTTGAGCCGAAAGCTCGAAAAGTTCACTGACCGACGATTACACCAATGAAATGCTGCGCCGTGCACGAACGTCTCCTTCCGCGAGCCGCACCGCCGCATTGCCGAGGGGCGGTAATGTCGGCTAGGGGCGGTCGCAACGATCTGGATTTTCTGCACCTGCGAAATGCTGCAGGACGGCATTTGGTATAGAGGGCTCTTGCACTAAATCGCTTCGCGATATGGGCGCTTGTGACGTGGGTTGCGCGTAGTCGGGATTTGTTTCGCGGATTGTGAAGTTGAGAGTTTGCTGTTGATCGAGGTGATTTTGCCTCGGTTGAC
>NZ_JASMWN010000048.1:0-12803 GCF_032595355.1 Sedimentitalea todarodis
TATCGCCAAACCAGAGCCGATGCCCACTGGATTTGGGACGACACCACGCGTGAGCTGAAGGCTGCCTGAGATCCAGTGCCACGGCTTTCGCCGACAGAAACTCCGATAACTTGACGATGCCTCCGGGATGATCTGCTGCACCACATAACCGGTGTAGGCCCCCATCATGATGAATTCGCCGTGGGCCACCGATTATGGTTGGCGACACAGAAATGGTTTTGCTGTTTCATCTTCCCGAGCGGAAGGGTGCGTCGACGACGTTGGAAATGCGCGTATGGGTAAACGGCAGCGAATGAGATGGTCACCCAAGGGTGCACATGCGGTCGCTGTCGCAAGAGCCGCTGTCCTAGATGTGCGATTGAATGTCTCAAGAATGGCCGCCTGACCCCCAAGTTTTGCCCACTCCCAAGTCATACTTATACCTTACCCCGGATACTGTCCCGGGTCACCTCCGGACCTGCACAAGCTGCTGAAGATGTGGCGTTTTTGTCAAGCGCAGCGCTGGCGTATCCGCATCTTGCGGTGACGTGGGATGACATCACCCAGGCCTTGCTGCGGCAGCGGCTTGCGCTGCGGGCGGCTGAGGCCTAGGTGGTGGTCTCGGGACGGCCGGAAAAGGGCAGGGGTGCTGCGTGATGCAGTGCATTTTCTGCGCCCCGAAGATCAACCGAACAGGCCAGAGCAATTCGCGATCTGGCTGGGCCCTGTTGTGCACGCCGGTTGACGCTGCATGGGGCAGGGGGGATCATAATACCGTCTGACCCTTCCGCTCGGCACGCGATGCCGCCGGAAGTGAAGAAATGCGGTGCCGTGTCAGCGCACCTGCACCCTGATTACTCTTGATCGAAGAGGGTTGAAGCTGCACCATCACGGGGACGGCATTCCATTTCGGGAACATCCGTTGTTGGGAGGCATATGATGACGCCGCTGATCCGGATCACCCTGATGTTCGTGGTCTTCGTCGACCTCATTGGTCAGGGTCTTGTGTTTCCGATAATCAATTCGTTGATCATGAGTCCCAAATCCGGCTTTCTGCCAGAGGCAACCGGACTGGGTATGCGCCATTTCAATTTTGGTCTGGTTGTCGGGATTTTCTTTCTGTCATGGTTCTTTGGTGTTGTGTACGTCTCGAAGCTCTCGGACTCGATTGGCCGCAAGAATGCCTTGTTGATTTGCCTTACCGGGGCGTTGGCGGGATATGCAATCACCATCGCCGCGATCATGTTCAACAGTCTTTGGCTCCTGGTGCTCGGACGTGCCATCACCGGGTTTACCGCTGGCAACCAACCGATTGCTCAGGCTGCAATGATTGACGGCAGCACCGACGAGGCCGACCGGGATCGCAATATGGGCTACATCGTCACCGGGGTCAGCTTTGGTCTGGTCGGTGGGCCGATCATCGGAGGGCTATTGTCCGATCCTGACATCATCGGAAGTGTCGCAAGCTTTACGCTGCCGTTTTACGCTGCATTCGTTATGGTGCTGATCGCGATGGCGCTGGTGTTGTTCTGTTTTAACGATATTCGTGCAGACCGTGTTCCCTACGTCTTTCGGCCGCGCGAGATCTTCGAAAGCCTCTGGCGGGTCTCCGAGTATCCGGTCGTGTTGCTTCTACTGCCTGTCTACAGTTTGTTCATGATTGCGAATGTCACCCTTTACATATTTGTCGACAACTACCTGACCAGCGCATTCGGCTATGGAGTCGTCGGCGGTAGTGTTGCAATGCTGGTAATCGGCGTGGCGCTGGCGACGAGCAGTACGTTCCTTGTGAACCCTGTCCAGAAGCGGTTTGGGAAACGCACGATTGTTGGTGCGAGCCTTGGCACGATGATGGTTTGCGCTCTCGCTTTTGCGCTCATCCCTGTCGCGGTTTTGACATTCATTCCGATTTTTCTGTTCTATTTCATTTTCGGCGTATCCTATCCGACACTGCTGGGCCTGTTTTCAGGCAGCGTAGGGGGCGCTGATCAAGGCTGGATCATGGGTGTCACAACCTCAATCTTCTGTCTTGCGGGCGGAATCATGTCGCTGGCCGGAGGGGGATTGATGAGCATCTCAATACACTTGCCGTTCTATGTCTCCGCAATTGCCGCAATGATCGGCCTTGTTATTATGGCATTGACGTGGAGCACACCATCCATTCGGAAGCTCACCGCCAGGCCTCAACAGGCTGCCGCGGCCACCCCGTCTGACTAGGGCGCGGATCGGGCTTGCGTCCGTGGCGGGACGATTAGCTTGGTTGAACGCTGCGCCCAATGGTGCTGTTTCCCGCAGGTGTGTTACTCGGTCGGCCCCAGGTGCATTCGCATTTAGGGTGAGATGCGGATAAGCCCTCCTGAAGCTGCTGCCCTACGCGCCCGAACTCAACCCAATGGAAAATGTCTGATAATACCTGCGCGCAGACAAACCCGCCATCAAAGTCCTCGATAGCTACGAGATTATCCTCGACAAATGCGCAGATGCCTGGAACTACATTCGCGAATGATCCCGGGCGGATAACATCAATAAGCGATAGAGATCGGATAACGGTCAAATCACAGGGCCGGTGGTGTCAGGCTGATCATTCTGGCAAGTGTTGAGCGGCCCATACGGCGGCTTGCGTTCGGTTCTGCACTCTGATCTTGCGAAAACAGCCGCGCAGGTGAACTTTGACCGTGCTTTCCACGATATCGAGCTGTTTTGCAATATCCTTGTTGGATTGGCCATTGCGCAGCCGTCGCAACACCTCGCGTTCGCGGGGTGACAATCGGCCAAGAATGATCGAGGCGTCGCTATTTGTGCTGACAGCCTGCGATCCTGGGTCGTTGTCTAGACCCACTGCGGGACTGAGCGGCTCGGAGGATTGGAAAGGCAGCACGCAAGGTTGCGCAGACGTCAAGGGCACATTGGTCGGCGAAATGCTGAAACCTTCCTGAACGACCGTCAGGAAGCCCGTCAGGGTCTGAAGAGATCGGTCATCCATGATGAGGGCATCGATACGAGGTGTCAGCGCATTGATCACCTCTTCCGGAACGCTTGAAGACATCAATAAGACGATCCTCGCGGTTTGAAAGCGCAATTGAAAATCAGAAATTCCGATTTCGTCTATATCGCATGAATCCGAGAAAAACAGTACAACATCAGTTCCAGTCCAATCATCGGGAATATCGGTCAATCTAGAATACTGGCCTTGGACGTCAAACCCCTCACCATAGCAATAACACGCTGCCATTTCCCGAAACAAGACGCGTTCGGACACTAACGAAAATGCCATAAATCAACACCAAAATACCAAATTTGCATACCCTTCCGAATTGGACGTACCGATACGAAAAGATCCTTCAATTCCCGACCTGGAGTTTAGCATGGCTTGTGCGGAAGCGGATCATGAATTTTGCATGTATGTTTTATCAAGCAGTTAGATTATGCGAATCGCAAGAATCACACAACCTTTCAAAAGGTGATCAATTCAATAGATAAACTTAGGGTTGAAATACGGCTTATGTCGGCTGTTGGTGAGCGAGGAATGATTCGTTTTCTGGTGAATACCTGATCACATAGAGTTAAAACCCTGAAATAGTGGTCAAATAGAGAGAGTAGCACTACTAAAGGAGTAGAACT
Source organism: Sedimentitalea todarodis (assembly GCF_032595355.1). Taxonomy (NCBI): domain Bacteria; kingdom Pseudomonadati; phylum Pseudomonadota; class Alphaproteobacteria; order Rhodobacterales; family Paracoccaceae; genus Sedimentitalea; species Sedimentitalea todarodis. The sequence goes on from NZ_JASMWN010000048.1 coordinate 3,601, forward strand.
TTGACGACACTTGCGTCGTAAGTGGTAAGCGTTCTCGTTCTCGCAACAATTCCCTTTGCCCGAATGTATCAGCATGGATATTTTCTTTTCCTACTATCCCTTTGGATAGGTTTCTCCAAAAATCTCCTGCCCATTCGGTGCGATTTAAATTGAGTCGTCATTGATGTAATCTTTTCGAAATAAGAATTAATTGGCAATATTTGGGAGTGATCATTACATAATGAACCACAAATAAACTTATTTTGTTAACTGTTTGTGATGAATTCTTTTGGGAGATTTTCATGGGTACGATTGAGGACAGATTTAATAACGCGAGCGGTATGTTTGGCAGCAAGTTGCTGCAGGATTTCTTTGACAGTTTCGCCGAGACCATGACGGTCAGTCTTGACTGTGATCATGGGCGCCAGATCGTTACTTCGGCCAATGTGGGGCCGTCGCGGAACGACTCTGCGACAGTGTCGGCTCGACGGGCGGCGGGCCCGCTCACTGTGACGCCAGTAGACCTGAGCGCATCAGAACTGGCCTCCTTGCGATCTCGGATTCCTGATCCACCTCAACTTCCGAAGCCGCCGAATTGGCACGCCTTCCAGTGCCGCTTTGGAAGTGGTGCAACAGACATCTTGGCCTTCAGAGATCTTGACGATCCGGACGAGGCCGAAGCGTTTCTTGGTCGCGTATGGCCGGGCTTGAGGCATGCCTGTGTGAACGCCAGCGGCCAGACCAGCCCTGATATTTCGAGTGATGCCATGCTCTGGATGATCAGCCAAAAGGTGAATGCGGCCATTCTTGTTTTGGACGAGAAGTACAGAGTCTTGCGAACGAACGCGGCAGCAGATGAATTGCTGGCCGAGCGACAGCTTCTGCGCGACTCTGGGGACCGCCTTGTGTGTGCAACGCACAAAGAAACCATCGCGCTGCAGGCTGCAATCGACGAAAGCTATGCTCGTGCGGGAAAGGGTGGCATCGAGTTTATTCTGATCCTGCGCGGAAAGTCGGGGACCGCTCATGTTCCGATGTCCTTGTCTACTTATGTTCAGGTTGAAACTGGAGAGCGTCTCATTCTCGTGATGCTTCCAAGGCCGCCTGCCCATGAAAGGATCGAAGAACTCGCCCGAAGCATGGGCCTGACCCCGTCCGAAGCGCGCGTCGCCGCCTTGATCCGCGAAGGCCATTCCAACCGCGAGGCGGCTGAAATTGCTGGTCTCAAGATCGAGACATTCAACACATATGCCAAAAGAGCCTTGTCCAAAATGAACGTCAAATGTCGCGCCGAAATGGCGCAGATGTTGACGTGGCAGGCCGCACTGGAGCGTTCGTAATGAATATGAATTTACCTAAAAGCGACCAAACACCAAAGGGCGTTGATCCCGTGCAGAAGGAAACGGCGAAACAGCCGTCCCCGTCTGCCACTCTGAGTCAGGAAGATGTCGTTCTGTTGCAGAACACCCTGGGATCGGGATTGTCCGGTTACGCGCGCAAGGGAGACATTGTCGAATTGCACAAGCGTATCGGTGAAAAATTCGAGAAGCTGCCAGGAGAGATATCGGAACTCAGCGTTTCCCAAAGAGAAGATATGATCACTCGCATTAATGCTATGGAAACTTCCTTGAATAGCCTTGAAGCGGCGTTGCGCATTGAATTGCCTCCACTACTGACACAGACGATCGGCGACGCTGTTCGCGATACCATGCCAAAGTCCCGTTCAAATCTGGCGCGGATTTTTTGGATGGTAGTTCTTGTCTCTGCCGGGTTGGGACTGGGCGCCTGGTTTCATCAGCCCTTGCTTGATCTCGGAGAGCGTTTTTTGACGTATTTGCGATATTGACTATTGCGGCGCAGCAGATCGGCCCAATGGGCCGAATTGATCCGCTGCCCCTTGTTTCAAGGATATTACCATGCAGAGAAGACGTGTCTTCGACGGCCAACGCGGGCTAATCATTGCAGTATTTGTTGCCAGTTTCTGTCTGAACCTGCTGGTTCTGACCGCCCCGCTTTACATGCTTCAGATATTCACCCGGGTGCTGTCTTCGGGCAGCATGGCAACCCTGTTGATGTTGACCATCGGGGCGGTGTTTGCCCTGCTGTTTTTTGCGCTCTTTGACGGATTGCGCCAGCGTCTGGTGTCTCGCCTCGGCAATCGACTCGAGGCGGGTCTTGGTCCAATCATCCTTGGGGCAGTGGTGCGCGGCACCGGAGGGGTATCAGACACACAGCCCGTGCGCGATCTGCACGAGGTGCGCGGGTTTGTGATTTCGCCATCTTTCACCGCATTGCTGGATGCCCCATGGTCAATCCTGTTCGTTGGGCTGATCTACCTGTTTCACCCGGTGATGGGGCTGGTGGCGACGCTTGGTCTGCTGGTTCTTCTTGGTCTTGGTATCATCAGCGAACTGACCGGCCGCGACCCTGCCAAGGCCGCTTCCAATTCTGTGCGCGAGGCAAATACCTCGGCGGATGAAATACTGCGCAACGCCGAGATCGTACGCGCGATGGGCAAGACGCCGACGCTGGTGAACCGTTGGCAACGCAGGTCCTTTGCATCGATCCTGTTCGGCACACGGGCAAATGACCGGATCGCGTCGCTGACCTCGCTCGCCAAGATGGTCCGCATGTTGCTTCAGATCGGCATCATGGCGGTTGGTGTCATCCTGGTCCTGGGCGGGCAGATGGGGCCCGGAATGATGATCGCCGCGTCGATCCTTCTCGCACGCGCTGTCGCGCCCGTTGAACAATCCATTGCAGGCTGGCGCGCCCTCTTGTCCGCACGGCTGGCACGTGAGCGGCTCAACGCGCTGCTGGCCGAAACCGAAATCGAAGCGAACCTGATGGAACTGCCGGAACCCGAGGGCTACTTGTCGGTGGAAAACGTCACGGTGGTGTCGCCGAACCGGCAGGATCCGCTGGTGATGGATGTGAGTTTTCGGCTGAACCCAGGCGATTCCCTGGGATTGATCGGGCCCTCCGGGGCTGGCAAGACGACACTGGCGCGCGCGCTGGTCGGGCTGCAGCCATTGACGCGCGGATATGTGCGTCTCGATGACGCGGCCCTGACTGATTGGCCGGCAGAGCAGTTGGGCCGCAACATCGGCTTCTTGCCGCAGCGGGTTGAATTGTTCGATGGCACGATCGCAGAGAACATCGCCCTGATGGATCCTGATGCGCAACCTTCAAAGATCGTCGAAGCGGCAAAACGCGCCAATGTGCACGAACTCATCCTGGGACTGCCCGGAGGGTACAATGCCCAGGTTGGGCCACAGGGCAATATGTTGTCAGCGGGTCAACGCCAGCGGATCGGGTTGGCGCGAGCGTTCTTTGGTGATCCGAAACTGATCGTTCTGGATGAACCGAACGCAAACCTGGACCCCGAAGGTGAAGCAGCTCTGGCTGGCGGTATTCGGGCCGCAACCGCGCACGGCGCAGTGGTCATAGTCGTCACCCACCGGATGAGCCTGCTGGAAGCGGTGAACCATGCAGGTGTGATGGAACAGGGCCGAATGGTGCGCTTTGGCAAATCGAGCGTCGTTTTGAACAAGGAGGCGCAGCCGACCGCGGCACGGGTCAGCGAGTCTGATGCGAACGCCAATGTGTTCGTGCTGAAAAACAAACGTGGCAATACCGAAGAGCAGGCGAAGGAACGAGTCGAATGAGTACATCAATCACCCCCCGCCGCACGACTGACCCCAGTTTGCCAGACCGGCTTTTCGATGCGGCACCACAAGTCGCAGCGCCGCCCACCAGGATCGGTTTTCTCGTTTTGACGCTTGTTTTGATGTGCGCCGGATTCTGGGGCGGGCTCGGAATGTGGGCAGCGACGGCGCCGCTGAAAAGCGCCGTAATCGCTATTGGCAGCTTCAGGGTCGATGGCAATTTGCCCTCGGTACAGCATCTGGAAGGCGGTCTGATACGCAAGGTTCGCGTGGCTGAAGGAGAGCAGGTGAGAAAGGGACAGGTTCTGGTGGAACTGGAGACCGTCATGTCCACGGCGCAAGACCGCATTTTGTTGAACCAACTGGTCAATGCACTGGCGCAGGACAGCAGGCTTGCCGCTGAATTCGCCGAAGCCGACGCGATTACATATTCCGATGAATTGGCGCTCATGGTCGAAAACTACCCCCCTTTCCGCGAGTTGGCCCAGACCCAGCACGAACTTTTCAGATCCAACTCCGATCTATGGCATGGCCAGGCGGCCATTCTCGAAGAACGCGTGGACGAGTTGCGACAGCAGTTGAATGGCCAGATCACCCGCAAGGAAACCATAGAGAAACGCCTTGATATCGTCGAAACCGACCTCGCGGATATCCAGGGCCTTTTCGACAAGGGTCTTGTCACCAAGACGCGTTATACTGCTCGTCGCGAAAACCAGATCGCTCTGGAAGGTGACCTGGGCATGGTTGCTTCGCAGATCGAAGGTGTTCGCCAGCGGATTTCGGAAACAAAGGAACGCATCCTGCAAATTCGACGCGAGCGGGCCATGCGGATCTCGTCAGAACGGCAGGCTGTGAAGCAGCAAATATTTGATATCCGCCAGAGGCTTGTGGCAAATGAGGATGTCCGAGAGCGCAGTCTGGTTCGGGCGCCGGTCACCGGGCGTGTCATCGGGTTGAAGGTGGCGGCACCCGGTGAAGTCGTTCTGCAAGGCCAGGAAATCCTCAGGATCGTGCCAAAAGATGCGGTTTATCTGGCCGAAGGCCGCGTGCGCCCGTCAGACGTCGAAGAAGTCAAGGAAGGGCTGGAGGCGCGTGTGCGCCTCACCGCGTACAACTTTCGGACGACCCCACCGGTAGAGGGGTTTGTCAGCCATGTCTCGGCAGATTCGATGACCGATCCGAACAGTGGCCTGCAATACTACCTGGTGAAGGTTCAGGTATCCGAAGACGCGCTAGAAGCTCTGCCAGATGTTGAACTCCAGGCAGGGATGCCGGCACAGATCATGATTACGACCGGGGAACAGACCGTCGCTGACTACGTCCTGGGGCCGCTCATGGCCGGGGCGGAAACGGCTTTGCGCGAAAGCAACTGAATGGTGCTTTACCTATTCGCGAACAAGGGCGGTCCACGGGCCGCCTTTGGTGAGTCTCACGATGCGACAACCCACCAAAATCCTAACAATTTGTAAAGATCTTCGAGAAATCCGAATTCCGTCCCCGAATGGGGGCAGTTGGAACCCCTGTTTCGCCGTCTACTCCAAACAGAGCTCATTGCATGCTCACTTTCTCCGTCGGGATACGACGGTTTCAGAAAGGTAACGAGGGCCGGAAGCCGGTCCGTTTTTAAGTGGAGATGAAGATGCCGATTATTATTTCAACAGCCTATGACAATTGGGAACAGTGCGATCCAAACATGCCCTTTCCGGATCTGGATGAACCTGTACTTCAGCTGAAGGATGACGACGACATTGGAACGCTAACGTCGGATTATGACGCGAACCACGTTGAAGCAGGTCGTGGCGATGATACTATCTTTGGCAACGAAAATTCCAACTACATCAACGGCGAGCAAGGCCACGACAGTCTTTGGGGTCTGGGCGGCAACGACAGCATCTATGGCGGCAACGGCGACGACTACATTTATGGCTTTGATGGCAACTATGACTTTTTGCCAATCAGCGGCACCGACGATGACTACCTGAACGGTGAAGCTGGCGACGACTGCATTTGGGGCGAATGGGGTAACGACAACATGATTGGCGGATTTGAATCCGATGTCATGTGGGGCGGCTCCGGCGACGACGTGATGTCAGGCGACGACGCGACCATCGACACCGACAGCGTCCGGGACGGCAACGACTGGATGGACGGCGAGTCGGGCAACGACTGCATGGACGGCGAAGGCGGCGATGATGTCATGTGGGGCGGCGAAGGCTATGACCTCATGTATGGTGGGTCGGGCAACGACCGCATGGATGGCGAAACCGGCGAAGACAAGATGGCCGGCGGATTGGGCCATGACCTCATGCTGGGTGGTGACGACGCAGACGAGATGTACGGTGACGTGCGGGTCGGCCTGGGTGACAACCTGAACTACGGCACAGACACCACCAAAGATGGTGACGACTGCATGTACGGTGGCAACGGCAACGACGAAATGGACGGCCAGGGCGGCAGGGACACCATGTTCGGTGGCAACGACGACGACCTGATGTTCGGTGGTCGTGGTCGCGACACCATGAGTGGTGGCGAAGGCAAGGACACCATGAATGGTGACCAAGGTCATGACGTCATGCGCGGTGGCGGTGGCGCAGACATCGTCGACGGTGCGGCCGGTATCGACATCCTGTTTGGCGACAACGGCAATATCACCGGTTTCCCGGGACTCCCGAACCATCCGACCTACGATTGCGAAGCGGATTGGGACTGCCCTCCGATGTCCTTTGCGCCGCAGTCCAGCAAGCACGACGGTGAAATCCCCGCCGCCCCGGAGGCGGAAGGCGATTCCGAGAACGAGGGCAAAGACCTCATTCATGGTGGCGGCAACGACGACTGGATCTTCGGTGAAGGAAAATCAGACCGCCTGTATGGTCAGAGCGGCGATGACTTCGTGTCCGGTGGCACAGGTAGAGACAAGATCTGGGGTAACAATGGCGATGACTTCCTTGTCGGTGACCAGGGGAACGACAAGATCAGAGGTGGCAAGGGTGATGATGTCGCATATGGCGGCACTGGCGACGACAATGTCTACACCAACAGCGGAAACGATACCATCAAAGGCAACGATGGAAATGACACGCTGAACGGTGGCTCCGACAACGACTGGGTCGAAGGCAACAATGGCCTGGATACCATTCTTGGCGGCGACGGTGACGACGTCTTGCAGGGTAACGCGGACAGCGACACCATGTACGGCGAAGCCGGCGACGACATCATGTTCGGCGGCACTGGCGGCCTGGCGGATCTGGACCAGAACGGCATCTGCGAAGACTACAGCCCGCTTCCGGAACTCGCCCGTCCCTATGACTGCGAAGGCGGTCCTGATGTTTCCGAAGAGCCTGGTGTTGATGCTGCGGACACCATGTTTGGTGGTACCGGTAACGACATCATGTTCGGTCAGGCTGGCGACGACCGGATGCTGGGTGAAACCGGTGACGACGTTATGTTCGGTGGTGCCGACGATGACCAGATGGATGGTGGCGACGGTGACGATGTTGTCTTCGGTGGTGACGGTGACGACACCATGGTCGGCGGAAGAGGTGACGACTTCCTTGGTGGTGGTGAAGGCGACGACACCATCAACGGCGACAACGGTGACGATTTCATCCTCGGCGGTGCCGGCGATGATGATCTGACCGGTGGCAACGGCAAGGACGTGTTCTTCTCCGATCTGACGCTCTCTTCCGACGGCGATGGCGGCTTCTCGTTCAGTTCCGGCGACGGCACCGACATCATCCGGGACTTCGACTTCAACGAAGATCAGGACGTCATCGGCTTCCGCGTCACTGTGGATGAATCCGCCGAAGGTCTTCTGGGCAATACGGTTGCCGAGATCCGGACCAGGATCTTCGAACTGCTCGACGAGCAAGCGGTGGTTCAGGAGGAAGATGCGGGTGTCGGCACAGGCGCGCTGGACACCACGATCGAAATTGGTGGCCACACACTGATCCTGCAGGACATCAATTGGCAGGATGTGACCGACGCACCATTCGGTTTCACCGAGTTCAGCTCGCTGGGTCAGGACTCCAACATATCCGGTGGTGTGGGCATCAACGCCACAGCCAATGGCTTGGACTCGGGCGGATACACAGCAATCGGCTCCTGGGATGTAGAAAACGATCTCTACTGCCCGCCACTGCCGGAAGAAGACGACTGGGCCTGCGCCTCGGTTCCAGTCTGATTGTGAAGTTTGGTCGCGGAATTCCACGCACGGAATTTGGCGATCAGACGCCCTGGAACACATCGGTTTGATCACCTACCCAAATAGGGGTTCAGGTCAATGGGAACCAGGGCGTTGCAAATTGCCCGAGCCATAGGCTGGGGCTTTGGTCGTGGGTGACTTTGTTGTATGTGTGTGGATGCAGGACTTTCCCGCACATGGCCAGGCGGTCACGGGAGTGGGCAAAAGCTGGTGGTTTCATGCCGCGAATTTTGCATTGGAGACCGATAGACGCCCATCGAGCACAGCGGCTCGGGTGACTGCCACGTTGTGGGCACCCTGCGGTGACCATCTCACACGACGACGTTTCCCCATGCAAGCGTTTCCGAAGTCATCGACACAACCTTCTGCGCACGACGTCGAGATCGCCGAGCCTTTGCGATACCGCCGTCCATAATTGACCAGGGACCACATGTTGTTGGCGAGATTGCTGTAAAGGTCCCGGCACCGCGCCAGCGCTCTGCCGGCCGCTTCCCGAACCGCAGGATCATCTTTGGACAACCTTGCACAATCGACCATTGGCCATTGAAGGTTGGTGCCGGCCGTCTGAATTTTGCCGTGCCAAATGTGCCATCGGAGGGTCTCTGCGGGTTCCTTGAAGATTACAGGTATTCCCGGGAGATTCTCAGCTTGTAACAGCCCCTTGATCGCGCTTTCTACATGCTGAACCCGCATCGAGACGTGCCACCAGTCGAGAATGTGTCGCATATGCCCCTTGGCGGCGCCCCTGATCAGGTTCGGCAATGCCGCTTCACCGTCTGAAATCACGGCGATTGATCGCCGACCATCCCACCCGAGTGCCGTCAAATCGCGATGAAGCTGTTTCGCCGGTGAGGTGGTGGCTTGTGGCGCGAGACCGAAGTGTCGGCACATGTCGTGGTTTTCGACCTTGCCCACTACAACATCGAGGTGGCGTTCTTGATATTCCGACCTGCACCGAATGTGGGCTCCGTCGGTGAAAACGGCCAGCGGATGCGTAGAGGAAATCGCGTTTTCCGGCGGGCCCGTACAGGTGATTTCGTCCGCGATCCTGTCCGGCCGATTGCGCAAAGTGGTGTTGCTCTGCTTTGCGCAGGGCAGGACTGTCATCTATGATCCGTGCGGCTTCCATAAGATTGAATCGCCCCGGGTTTGTCGGAGACCTATAGCTTCATTTCACGCGACCATATCGAGCACGTCGCGTTGTGCATAGAAGTTCTCTTCTGCCTCGGCTGGCGGGATGTTTCCGATGGGGCCGAGTAGACGTCTGTTGTTGAACCAGTCGACCCAGCCGAGAGTGGCCATTTCCAGATCCTGCATATTTCGCCACGGTCCCTGACGATGTACCAACTCGGTTT
>NZ_JASMWN010000049.1:0-12045 GCF_032595355.1 Sedimentitalea todarodis
ATCTTTTGATCCTGATGATGTTCCGGCACGGGCTGCGCGTGTCCGAAGCTATTGCCTTGCGTCGCGATGATGCCGACCTGGCGCAATCGCGGCTCTGGGTGACGCGGCTGAAGAACGGGCTGAGCGTCGAGCATCCGATCGAAGGCGACGAGCTGCGCGCGCTCCGCCGTTGGCTCGCCGCGCGCGACGACGTCCTGCCCTGGCTGTTCGTCTCCGAACGCCGGCAGCCACTGACCCGGCAAGCGGTGAACTACATTGTCGGCACAGTCGCGAAACGCGCCGGACTCGGTCCCGTCCATCCGCACATGCTGCGGCATTCCTGCGGCTTCGCGCTGGCCAATCGCGGTTACGATCTGCGGCTGATCCAGGATTACCTCGGACACCGCGACCCCCGGCACACGGCGCATTATACGCGCACCGCCGCCAGCCGGTTCGATGGGTTGTGGTGAAATGAGGCCGGGCGTGCGGTTAGCTCGCTGCCCGATCCAAGACCTCTTCGGCCCACTGGTTCAGACTCTTGCCTGACAGTTCGGCTGCGAGCGCGGCCTTGCGGTGAACTTCCGGATCGACACGGAACATGACCTGGCCCGAAAAAGCTTTCTGCGGTTCCTTTCCGATTTTTGCGCAGGTTTCGATGTAGTCTTCGACCGCTTCATGAAATGCTGCTCGCAAGGCTTCAACTGTGTCCGCATGAAAACCAACGCCATCGCGGATACCGGCGATGCGTCCTGTGAAAATTCCATCGTCATCGTCATACTCGATGCGGGCCGAGTAGCCCTTGTGGGTCATGGAATTGGTCATGGCGTTACTCCGATCCGTTCCAGAAACGCGCGAGCGGCGCGCACCTGATAGCGCTTGGCTTCCTTGGCGGGGTGTGGGCGGTGAAATGTCTCGACCTCGCCATTCTTCTCAAACCGCACTCGCGAGCCGCGCCCCTCGATTACCTGAGCGCCAGCGGCAACGAGCAGACGCTCGACCGCTGACCATTCGATTGTTCCTGACACCGGGTCTGTGAAGACCACGACCAGAGTTTTGCGGTGTTTGCTGTTCATCAGGCTATATAAATATTGCTAGCTATTTTTGCAAGCATGCCTTTCGTTCTGGCTTGATTTGAGACTCAAGCGCCAATGGCAAGATGCATGCAATCATGCTTTGGTGTTTTGCGCTTTGTATGCTTCCCAGATCTTGAGAAAGAGCTGCTTCTTTGACCCGTGGGTGAAGCCGAACTCACGTCCTGCCCTTTCTGAAAACTCTTCAAAAACCGTTTTGGGGATACGCACTTGTAGCGGTCTCAGTTCGGCCTTCTCAGGGCGCGTGTCGTCTGCGATCACATCGGGCGCAACATCTGCATGCGGCGGAGTGCCCTTCCCGCTTTTCAGCTTGGTAATATTCGTGCTCATTACGCCACTTGCCTTTCCTGTAACTCGGCCATCTTGTCGATCACGCTTTGTGCCAATCTAGCCGCGCGGTCATTGAGCGTTCGGAACGAGGTTTCGGTTATAGCCTTGCCCATGTCGGAGGCCGACCCATAGGCCGTGGAAACGGAAACTTCCCCATCAAGCACCAGATACCCCGCTTCTGCGAGATATTGCCTTGCAGCGGCATTTTCGCGCTCGCTGCCCGTGGTCTTGAACATAGCAAAGGCGATCTTCTCGGGCGAGATGCCTTTCTTACGCAGACTGTGCGCCAGTACGACGCCGGGGTGCAGATCATCAATGGTCTGACCTGTCGGGATCACGACGAGATCAGCGGCCTTGGCTATGTCCATTGTCTGCTCAGAGGCGTTAGGTTTGCCGTCCAGGATCAGCGCGTCGAAACGCGGGGCGTCTTCGAGAGCAGTCTTTACCGAGGCAAAGCTTTGCACCTGCACTTCCGGGGTGACGCCGTTTTCGGCACGGCGACCTGCCCAATGGGCACAGGTTTGCTGTTGTGTATCCATGTCTGCGATCTTGGTGGTGAGGCCACCGGCCACGAACTCTCGGGCCATCATGCGGGCCAGAGTCGACTTTCCGACGCCTCCCTTCTGGGAGACCATTCCGATGGTATAGGTCATTGATACTGCTCCAGTCTGTCTGCTTGTTATTTTGCATCATGTTAGCACGCTTGCCTCGTTCGCGCCAAGCATGGAAAGCGGCTTAGCGTACAAGCGCTTTGCATGCATTCATGCTGTATATATAGCGCAGGAAATCGCTAAAAATGTAGCCATAGTCTTGGAGCGCCAAACGCCTGATTAGAGAAGCAGCCATCGGAGCATCAATGGCGTCGCACTCATTCGTCCCAAACTCTTCGACTTTCTTCGTAGACCCTTTGGAATGGTTCATTGACCAAATCGTCGTCAAGTGATCCCGCGCAAAGGAACCTGACATCTGGCATCTTTGAAGTGGATTTGAACAACGGAGAACCACATTCGCCACAGAACGCAACCTCAACTACGTTGCCCGATTCAGAGTTCGTTTGATAGGTTCTTAGCTTACCTTCCGCCGCAAATTGGTCGGTTGGCACTGCAATTTGTGGAAGATGACCCCCACCGGATATTTGCTGGCAATCACGACAATAACATTGAATCGCAAACTTGACCTCTCCGATGAATTTGTAGCTCGATTCACCAGAGGCACCGACCTTGAACGCTGGATTTCATCCTTTCTCCTTTCGAAATATCTGTGATCATAGCACGAAATAGGACCGTCTTAAGCGAAGCAGGTTGGGTTCAGGGTAAGACTTTGCTCCTCCAATTTTGGCATGAAAGCATGCAAAGCGCGTTAGCGCCGATGTGCTCCCCGTTTCTTGCAGAAACTCAGGAAGTGCTTGTCGGGGTTCTTCACCGCTATGCCCCTTTCCAACACCCAAGAGCGCCACTCGCCTTCGAGATGATGCATGTCCCAGCCGGGCGCGAAGTGGCGAGCTTCCTCATGTGTGTCGGGATCAAGCCGTAGCGAGGACAGCGGGAAGGGCAGGACAGTTTGCCGTGCTGCCTTCTTTGGCCGCACGACCACAATGTCGCCCTCGATGACGAAGGCATAGTCGGGCATATGGTCGTGTTCCGCATCGTCCTCGATGATTTTTCCGAGCAGGCGCCGAAATTCCTTGAGCGTTGAGCTCGATCCGCATTTGTCACGGAGCAGCTTCATTCCGACCTTCCATGCGCTCTGTGCACCGCAATGCTTACGTGCAATCTCATAAAGCCGCCGTTCGAGGGGCTTGCGCAGTTTAAAATATTGGCGGTTCAGCGTCAGAACGTGGTTGTTCTCAATCGCATCAAACACCCAGTCCGATAACGTGACTTCAACATCCAGCATGCGGCCATCGCGGGTTTCCTTCACAATCTCGGCCGAGTCGATCAGGCCAAAGACCTTGAAGTATTCCTTGCCGCCTTGGCGCAGATTGGTTTCGATTTGTGTACCTTGCAGGCGTCGCAAGGCATCCTTCAGGAGCTCATAGCCGCGCCCGGAGGTTTGTCGGTTGGTTGCCACGAGCAAGTCATAGGCCTTGAAGCGCATGCGCCGCTGCACCTGTTGCCCATCATTGAGTGCAGCCATGCACTGGCTGATGCAGTAGATCAGCACATCGCGGTCATGGACCGTCGCCAGCCCGGTTCGGGATGGCGCAACTTGAATCCAGTTTTCCCCGCGCTCATAGCGGCGTGTACGCATGTCCGGCTTGGTTGAGAGGGTGAAGACAGGGTTTTCCATTGAGGACATATCCCCTTTGGGGACTGCATCGACGATATCGCACACAAACAGATCACGCTGCGGATGGCGGTCCGGCAGCAGTGGTGATCTCTGGGAGGATAGGAGTTCTTTCGTCATTTCACACACTGCACTCCGAGAAGAGATTCGTCACTTCACACACCATTCGCTACTTTCGTCATTTCACACACCGTTCGTCAAGTTTCGTCACTTCACACACCATTTATCGTCACTTCACACACCATTTATCGTCACTTCACACACCAGAAGCATAAAAAATCTGATAATTTTTCAATACTTTTAAGCGCTTACACCTAGCGCCAGTTTGTGTAACTCAGACTCTAACATTATTTAACTCTGTTTTCCCTCAAGAACTCCGAAAAAGGGAAGAAAGGAAGCTGCCCCCAAGAGGCTCCATCCGCCTTCCCGCATCACTCCCTGACGATGACACAGAACGTGGTCGGACTATTCTCATTGATGCTCTGTCTGAACTCAGCTCCGATGAGGGTGCACGGCCATTGCCACTCCCGGGGCAGGGCGGGGATCACAAAGCTGGCGAAGAGAAAGGCGGCGATCAATGCTGCTGAGAAGACCAAAGGCAATCCCAGAGCCGCTGTGCGGATAATCTGCTGTCTTCGGGCGTCATAGGCCTCCACGGTGCGTCTGAGCGCCTCCAGGCCGGTCTGTGAGGCCATCGCGCCCTCTCTGGCACCCTGAGCTGCCGCCTGTTCCGCTGCGGCGCCTAGACGGGCTACGCTCCTCTGCGTGCCAGCCTCGATCTCTCCAGGGAGCTCCTTGAGCTGGTTATCGGTTGCCTTCAGCCAGGGTACCAGCGTCTCAAACACCAGCGTGTTCTGTGCGACCTGCTCATCGGAAACTCTCATGCGGGCGTCCAGCTCATCCAGGATCGCAATGAACGCCTTGGCGCTGTCGCCACCAGTCTCGCTGATCTCCCTGTGGAAGACATCGCTCAGTCTGTCCCAACCTTCCGGGCCCTGTTCGGCATCCTTGGCCCTACTCATGGCCGTCTCTCCATCTGGACGTTCGCTCCAGGATCAGTGTCACCCTTGGCCTCAGTGCCCTGCGTGCCGGTTTCAGACGCAGCATCCGTATCTGTGACCGAGGCGTTGCGATCCAAGCCCGCGCCCTCCTCAGGGCTGGATCCAGAGCCACCACTGTCCGCACCTCCCCCTGAGCCGCTGACCTTCGCCTCGGCGTCCGGGTGTGTGGATGGGGCAGGGGGAGACCACCCATCGAACGCCTTGCGGTCCTGCACCCGGCTGAGACCGGCGACGAGAGACATCAGCACCCTGGTCACCTCCCGGTCCCGGCTGGCCTTCTCGATCAGCGCACCGCCGAGGATGATCTTGCGTCTTGCATCGAGCTTGCGATCCTTTGCGGCCTTTCTGGCGCGGGCGGATTGCAGCCTTGCCTTGGCCTGCTCATACTGTCGCTGAAGTTTTTCCAGGTTGGGATCGGGCATGAAGAGGGTTCCTTTGGAAGGGGTATCGCGCTACATTGGGGTGGGCTTACCATGAAAGCTCTTGAGATTGAATGGCGCACTTATGCAAACTCTGCAGTCACTTCGTTCCCTCCGAGCTTTGCGTGCGGTCTCCCCGGGGCAAAGCCCCCGCCGACGGCGTCCCCTTCCAATGCGAGCGAGCGCATTGGACAGAAAGGTGCTCTTCGCCCTCTCAAACTCTCCAGAACCAACGTGTGCCGTTGGATTGCAGCCCGGGCTGACGCGCCGCCAGGACGACCGGGGCACCTCTGCGGTGCCTGGTCTGCTGACGACGGAGTCAGCCGGGGCGCTCCGGAACGGTGGGTCCTTTGACCCAGTTCCGGAGCGGGTTTGCCGCGCGGTGCTTGTTCGGCAAACGGCCCTGTCTTGCTCGCTCCCTGCCGCCGCTAATGTGGCTGGGCAGGGAGAGTGGTTTGACAGGGCAAGCAGCGGATCGCGGCCCGTGTGGGCGTCTGTACCGCTGCTGCCTTTTGCTCCGCCCGCCCAGCGGTGTGGGGCGCGGCAGGCGGAGCAAAAGGGACGTGCCCGCGCGGCGTCTGCGATCTTTGCCGGTCTGCGCGGAGGGTAGGGCGCGTGGCGAGCTACCATCTCAGCGTCAAGACCGTGAAACGCAGCGTCGGGCGTACGGCGACAGCGGCAGCGGCCTATCGTGCGGGCGAACGGCTGCCCTGTGAGCGGGAGGGCCGGGTGCATGACTATACCCGCAAGCAGGGCATCGAGGAGACCTTCATCCTGGTGCCGGCCAATGCCCCGGCCTGGGCGTCGGATCGCGCCGGCCTCTGGAACGCGGTCGAGGGTCGCGAGACCCGGCGCAATTCCGTCACGGCCCGGGAGTGGGAGCTGGCCTTGCCGTCGGAGCTGTCATCCGAGGGACGCGCGGATCTGGCGCGCGGCTTTGCTCAGGCGCTGGTGGATCGCTACGGCATTGCCGCCGATGTCGCGCTGCACGCCCCGCATCGCGATGGCGATCAGCGCAATCACCATGCCCACATCCTGACGACGACGCGGGTTCTTGGCGCGGAGGGTCTGACCGACAAGACGCGGATACTCGATGCGGCCAAGACTGGCGGTGCCGAGATCGCGGACATGCGCGGTCTTTGGGCGCAGATGCAGAACGTAGCACTTGAGAGGGCCGGGCAGAAAGCGCGGGTTGATCATCGCTCCTTGGAGGATCAGCGCGAGGCAGCGCTGGACCGTGGCGAGGAGCTGGTCGCCATGACGCTGGACCGCGATCCGGAGATCAAGCTGGGGCCAGCGGCCAGTAGTATGGAGCGCAAGGCTCAGCGGGAGGCGGAGCGCGATGGCACGGAGTATGAACCCGTCACCGAGCGCGGCGCGCAGGTACACGAGGTGCGCCAGCAGCGCAGCCTCATGGCCGATTTGTTGGAGCGCATGGTGCAGGCCCGGGACGCCTACACGGCAGCACGGGAGGCGGATGCTAGTCGCCTGAGTGCGGCGACGGAAGCGGCGCGAACGCTGTTCTCCGGGGCAGGGGCCAGGGACTTCGCCGACAGCTTTACCCGTGCCTACGAGGATCGTGAGGCCGAGCGGCAGCGGGTGTTGGAGGCCGAGAGGGCGCAGGCGCGCGAAGCGGAGCGGCTGGCCGCCCTGGAGGCCGCGCGTGGGCAGTTTATCGAGCAGATCGCCGAAGCTTGGCAGGATAGTCGTGAGATCGAGGATCTCGGTGTTGCTAAACAGCGTCAGCAGGCGCTTGTTGGGCAGGTGAAGCAGGCGGCCGCGCGGTTTGGTTGCGGCTTTGATGATATTGCCGGGCCGGCCAATGCCCGCGCTAACGAGATTAAAGAACAGCGGGAGCTGGAGTTGGAACGCGAGAGAACAGCCGAGCGCTCAAGAGATCGCGGAATGGATTATGGGTTGTGAGGAAAAGCCGGCAGGTCTTCGGGATCACGAAACCTTCAACTCTTCGACTGTATGCCGCAAAAGAGCCGAATTCGCACCAAAATCCTGACACCAGACCCGCGATTAGTCCTTTCATGCTCTATTTGAAATGCAACCATACGGAGTATATCTTCCCAGATCTTTGGGACATAATGTTAAGATGAATGAAGGATAGAATATTGAAAAATATTGTACTTTGCTTGATTGCTTCTGCAACCATCAGTGCAACGCCAGCTTTTGCTGTCTCAAAGCTGAGAGTCGAGGCCACCTTAAAGACTGACATCGTTGAGCATGGCGGAGGCTGTCGCAAAGATAGCCCGAAAGGGCAGTGCTGCCACGCAGGGTCAAAGCCCTACCACTGCCACTAGCAGGGGCCCCATCGCTCTGGCAACTCAACACAGAAACAACACATGTATCCTGTTCTAGGGCTGCCACTCTTTACAAACAAGAAGCGGCCAAAGTTCCAAGCCTTGTGGCGTCGCAAAAACAAGCGGTTACTGGTGATGCGGTGGGGTCTTCTTGATCGGTGTTCCTGTTTCGAGCTTGTCGGGTGGGGATTGGGAAGGAGAAATTGCTGCAACCAATGGGAAGCTGCTTGCTCTCTCAGGGCGCCTGGAAGCATGTGGAAGTTCACCGGCCGCGGTTGCTTGGAGTTAGGCTATAGGTATTGCCATATGTGAACAGTTAACGGAATGGGTCATTCTGTTAGCATAAATACGACCCTGCTGCGTGAGTATATTGGCATGGCCGACCTCCTAACTCCGGTCTCTAAGCATCTTCTCCAACCGGGCAAAGAGGGAGAACGGCTTTTCGGTGTTCAGTGAGTATTCGATGAGTCGGATGTCACCACGGGCTGCGCTGTCCCTGACGTTTTCCGCGTGGGCCTGCCAATCCTCCGCCCATTTCGCGAGCATCGCCTCTTCGGAGCAGATGCCAGCCGCCGCCATGTGCTCTGCAATATACTTCCCATCGCGAAACTTCCGTCTGCTTGAAAGCCACTCGTCAACCGGTCTGTGATTCAACAGGAAGATGGAATCCCTGTAGAATTTGGCGATGTAATCGAAATCATAGAAACCATCATATATGTCCGTCCCGTTGCTCCCGTATGAGATGTCGCTCAAGAGTTGGTAATTTTCATATCCAGCGAACGGCTTACCTTCCGCAGCCTGAGCGGCCCGAAGGTTCCGTGCAATCCGCCCCCGATCCCAATGGGCGTAGCTCATACCTCTGCGCCCGAACATGGCGCTGATGTCCTTGCTCCCGCACCGGTTCATCCCGATCTGAAAGACCCGTTGGTTGTCCGGGATCGGAGAGGGTGCTGGAGATGAGGTATGCTCGAACTTGGCGCTAGAAAGGTAGGGTCGGACCAATCGTTGAACATTGTTCGCCACGTCCAAGTTTGCCCTGAGGAACAGACCGGGACGACTGGCACGGGCCGGGCTGTCTGCGGGCAGAACACTCAGCGCCTCGAAAAGCTCTCGCACAGTCCCTTCACTGCTTCTCTCACGCGCTTTCCGATAGATCGAGTATCTCTTCTGGGCGTGATCGGGCATCGAGTTGAAATACACCGGGTCATCTATCCGGCGCTCATATTTGCCAACCCAATCCTCAAAGGAAACGGGGAACATGTGCAGCAGGACCGCTTCGTCCTGTTCTACCTTGTGTTCGGGGATGTTCTCGCCATCCTTTCGTACGAAGTGAATATTGAGCCGCGCCTCACGATTCCTCCGGCGTTTGAAGCTCTTTCCGACCTCGTGCCCCTGGAATCCGTTGGGGAAAAGCTCCCCCAGATCTGCGCCGTAGAGTTCCTTCCCCCAGTCGCTGGCCCATTCCGGCTTGAGCTTGAATATCCCAGATAGGTCCATTTTTCCGGGGAGCCAGCTCCCGGCAAACATCCGCTCCGCCGGAAGGACACGCACAGCGTCAAGTGTTTCGGGTACCCTGCCAAGCATCTCGGAAATTGATCTGACAGACCGGGCCAGCAGGAACTCATCGACGTCTATGTGTGCGATCCACTCGCTTTCGCACAGGTTTCGGGCCGCGTACTCTGCGTTGTGCGTTTGTCGCTGACGGTGCCCCGAAGGGCGGCCCTTGCGGGGTCTACGCTTCGTCCAGTACGCCGCATCGCAACTGATGCATGTCACCCTAGGAATCTGCGAGAAAGTCTCGGCCAGACCATCGGCAGGGTCATCGAAGAACAGAACGATCTCATGCGCGCCAATCGCAAGATGGTGGGCAATGAACGCTTCAACCAGCCTCTTCGGCTCCGCGCAGGTTGTGATCACTGCCCATTTCACTTCGCTCATGGAGCCTCCACGTCTTTCCGGTCGATGGCCCGACTCATTAACCAGATATTAAGCCCTGAGAGCTAGCCAGAAACACGCAAGAAGTGAGGTCAGTTGATGAAGAGTTCCGACATCTCCACGGAGGAGAGGATCGCGACACTTGAAGTCGCACTAGCTGACTATGCGCTCAGATACGGCCTGACCGATCTCGCGCGGGAGATGCTGTTTCCGGAAGGGGTGTCCGTTGTCAGAGCTATTCGGAAAGAGCAGGCTTTTGGGGGCATAGCTAGGACCAGTTCTGAGTTGTGTACAGATGAAAAGCGTACGAGTGTTCGCACATTCGAAGAGTGACCGGAGATTAAAACTATGCCTTCTTACACACTTACCGCGACAGGCGGCTCGTCTTATAATGTTAATCCGCACATGTTTGGTGGAAATATAATCGGCGAGGTGAATGAAAGCACAGGAACTCCTAATACTCTTTTTCAAGATGCGATGGCAGAACTCGGCGTCACAAGGTTGAGATACCCGGCCGGCAAAGCCGAACCCGAGAATATCACTGAGTTGGACCACTCTAAATCCGGAACAGGAAAGCTGCGCGCAGATTTGCGCGAGTATCTTGACTGGATAAAGGAAAATGGAACTGAAACAACTCTTGTAATTCCAGCTATCGAAGAAAAAGCCAGCAACGCGGACATCCGGGAGTGGTCAGCCCTCATACTAGACTATATGGGCAGTGACGCGGAACTCATCGTCGCCTACGAGGTTGGCAACGAATATTGGGGAACCGCGAACGAAGTCGAGTATGGTAACAATGCTCGAAACATTATCACTTCGTTGAAAGATAGCTTATCCACCGATGGCGAGGTTCATGAGCCCGGCATATGGATACAAACTGCAAATCCAGTAGGCGGGTCATCCAACTACAAGGGCAGCAGTTCCGGTTCGATTAGCAATTCGGACGCGATCCTTGCACTCGGCACTTGGGGCGAAGCGGATAGGCCGTCGGACTGGCAAAGCGGCCAGAGCGCCAGCCAGTACTACAACTCTCTCATGTCGTTTGAAAAGAAAATCATCAAAGCGAACCTGGAATTGCTAGAGCGCTTGGACAGTGACCGAGACATCACCAATGGATTCCAGAGCAATACAGCGGAATTGGGTGTGGATGGTATCGTCGCCCACTATTATTACAACAAATCACACGACGAGTTCGGAGGGAGTAACGAGTCCCGCCAAAACAACGATTTAGATCATCGATTTGCCGTGTGGGAAGCAATGTTGCCGCAGGACGTGGAAATCCAGATTACCGAGTGGAATGTTAAGACGAGCAATGTCTATGAAACCGGCCTGAAAGCGGCTGGCGTTGTACAGGAACAATTCCAAAACATGCTTGAGTTGGGTGTGGACGGCGCAGATTTCTGGGCGTTACGGCACAACACCACAACATCGGTTGCGGGCGACCACAGAGACGAAAATCCGATTGCGCTATCCCCAGCCGGCCAGATGTACAAATACATGGCCGAGAGCCTGAGTGGAACAGGACATCGAGCCATGTCGACGCTGGACGTCTCGGGCTATAACGGCGGGAACATCGAGGTCAACGTCTACGAAAGTAGCTACAACACAGTTGTTTACGTAACGTCTCGGTCAGAAACATTTGGCCAAGACGTTACGCTGGACGTTAGCGGCATCACCGATAGTCCGTGGGATTGGAGTGGACGCCATGTCGGGATTGACCAGGTCAGCTCTAACGGCTTGAGTGAGCACTGGGCTTATGATGAAAACGGGCAGGAAATTTCGGGCACAAGACTTGCCAAACGCGAAATTTCTCCGGAAGATCGCGACGATCTACGGGCTCTTCTTGGAAACGATATTGCAAATCAATATATTAGCCCCACCTCTGATGGAAAATACAAGACCTACCTTCCAGCCGTGGAGGGCATCATTCCCAAGATTTCCAACCCACAGATACTGGGTGATTTCTATTTCGCTACGGAAACCGATGTACTTGGACAGGAAACACTTCTTTCAAAGAGCGACCTAGGAAACAGCGCTAGCGGTTTGTCCGTCGAGCTCGATCCTTTCGAGTTCGTAGAAATCACCATTGACACGACCCGGAAAATCGAAGGGACAACTGGTGGAAACTCTCTGACTGGTGCTTGGGGCAGAGATGAAATTTATGGTCTCGGCGGCGATGACGAACTCTCAGGCAAGGATGGCAACGACAAGCTGTTCGGCGGCATTGGAAACGACCGGCTTTATGGGGGTGATCAGCACGACACCATCCATGGCGATGACGGCGATGACACGGTCTGGGGTGGCCGGGGCAAAGACGAGATATACTTGGGCGCTGGCGACGACATCTTTCACGATCATGGTCAGAATACCGGGAACGGTGACGATTATGTTCGCGGCGGCGCTGGCGACGACACGATAAACGGTGGCGGTGGCGCAGACGAGTTCCACGGCGATGATGGCGATGACATGATCCGGGGCGGCATCGGTAACGACAGGCTCTATGGCGGAGACCAACACGACACCATCCATGGCGATGACGGCGATGACACGGTCTGGGGTGGCCGGGGCAAAGACGAGATATACTTGGGCGCTGGCGACGACATCTTTCACGATCATGGTCAGAATACCGGGAACG
>NZ_JASMWN010000050.1:0-10081 GCF_032595355.1 Sedimentitalea todarodis
ACCTGAAATCTACACTCGAAGCCATCGCCGCGGGCCATCCGAAAAACCGCATCGACGACCTGCTCCCCTGGAACTTTCGATCGTCAACCTGAAAGCCCGGTGCCCTCCAGCCGCCGCTTACATATTAAAGATCGAACTTAAAGTTCGACGACAACCACAGACTGTCCTTTGGCTGCCAGCCCGATTTGCCCGTCGCAAAGCCTAAGGGCATCAGCACCGAACACTTCGCGCCGCCATCCCGACAGCGCGGGTACGTCGCGCTCGCCTGCGGCGATCAGGTCCAGATCGGCGCTTGGCGCGATCAGCTTGGCCGCGACTCCCGAACTCTCCGTCTTGGATTTCAAAAGCACCCGCAACAGGTCGGCCAGCGCCGGGTTGACCTGCAATTTTTCGCGCCGCCGATCAGGCTGGGGCATCTGGTCAGGCGGGCAATTGATGCCGCGCTCGACCGCCGCCAGTATTCCCTCGGAAATCGGGCCGCGCCGCGCCTCTCGCAGCAAGAGGCGCAATCCACCCAGATCAGAGACCGTGCGCGGCTTGGCCGAGGCCAGTTCGACCAGCGCATCATCCTTGAACACCCGGTTGCGCGGGATGTTGCTGGCCTGCGCATGGCGTTCACGAAACGCCGCCAAAGCCTGCACGATTGCGAGGAACTTGGGGGAATTGGTGCGTGTTTTGATCCGTTTCCAGGACTCTTCGGGCACTGCTTCGTAGGTCGCGGGGTTGGTCAGGATCTGCAGTTCTTCGGCCACCCAGCGGGTCCGGTTGGTCTTGTCCAGTTCGGCGGCAAGGTATTCGTAAATCTGGCGCAAATGGGTGACATCGGCCAACGCATATTTCTTTTGCGCCTCGCTCAGCGGGCGACGCGACCAGTCGGTAAACCGGCTGCTCTTGTCGACGGATGCCTTGGCGATCCGCCGCACCAGTGTTTCATAGCCGGCCTGCTCGCCAAAGCCGCAGACCATCGCCGCGACCTGCGTGTCAAAGAGCGGCTCGGGGAAGACCCCGGCCTCGACCCAGAAGATCTCGAGATCCTGCCGCGCCGCATGAAACACCTTGACGACATCGGTATCGCGAAACAAGTCGTAGAGCGGTTCCATCGACAGCCCCTCGGCCAAAGGGTCGACCAGGACCGCATTCTCGTCCCCTTCCCCCGGCATCGCCAGTTGAACGAGGCACAGCTTGGAATAATAGGTCCGCTCACGCAGGAATTCGGTGTCAACGGTGACATAGGGCTGATCATGGGCTTGCTTGCAAAAGGCGGCAAGGTCAGCGGTCGTTGTGAGGGTTCTCATCGGTGGAATGTCGTCTGCTTGTTGTTGTTTTTCTTGCGCGATAGGCGGTCAAACCACGCTCTCATATGCAACCCTTAGTTCAATCCGCGCGGATTGCAAAGCAGATGCAGACAGTGCTTATGGCAATAGCACCGGTTCACGGCTTCCGCCTGCAAAGCGGCGCAACACCGCCGGGTACAGCCGGTGCTCCTGCGTCAACACCCGGGCTGCCAGCGTATCAGGGGTATCGTCGGCATGCACTGGCACCCGTGCCTGCCCAAGGATTGGCCCCTCGTCCAGTTCCGGCGTCACCTCATGCACGGTACACCCATGTTCGCTATCGCCACCGTCAAGCGCGCGCGCATGGGTGTGCAGCCCCCGGTATTTCGGCAACAACGACGGATGTATATTCAACATCCGTCCCGTCCACAGCCCGACAAACCCGGCGGTCAGGACCCGCATGAACCCGGCCAGACAGACGATATCGGCCTGCGCGGCGATCAGGGGTTTGATCAGCTCCGCCTCAAATGCCGCACGATCCTGGCCAAAGGGTCGATGATCCACCACAGCCGTTGGCACACCACGCGCCGCCGCCTTTGACAGACCGCCCGCAGATGCAGCGTTGGACATGACCAGACAGGGCCGCGCCGGATGATCCCCGGTCATGCTGTCCAGCAGCGCAACCATGTTGGATCCGCCCCCGGAGAGCAGGATCGCGACGCGCTTGTGGCTCACAACAGCACGCCCCGATACTGCACACCGGGCTGCGTGGTCACGGTGCCGATCTGATGCACCGTTTCGCCCGACCCGGCCAACCGCGCGGTCAGGCTGTCGGCCTGGGCAGGATCACAAACGAGGATCATGCCGATACCACAGTTGAAGGTCTTGAGCAGTTCCGACTCGGCCATGCCGCCGACGTCTGCCATCCACTTGAAGACATCGGGCAGCTCCCAGGCCGACAGATCGATGCCCGCGCCCAACCCGTCGGGCAGCACCCGTGGCAGATTCTCGGTCAGCCCGCCGCCGGTGATATGGGCCAGCGCATGAACACCGCCCGCCCGCACGGCCTCCAGCGCCGGTTTTACATAGAGGCGTGTGGGTATCAGCAACGCCGCACCCAGATCGCCATCGTCAAACGGGCAATCGGACTCCCAGTTCAGCCCCGACATCTCCACCAGTTTGCGCACCAGCGAATAGCCGTTGGAATGAACGCCGTCGCTGGCCAGCCCCAGCAAGACATCGCCTTCTGCGACGCCCTCAGGCAAGGCCGTGCCCCGTTCCATCGCGCCCACGGCAAACCCGGCGAGGTCAAAATCGCCGGGCGGATACATCCCGGGCATTTCCGCCGTTTCCCCGCCAATCAGCGCACAACCGGAGCCTTCACAGCCCGCCGCGATCCCTTCGATGATCCGCGCCGCGATCTCGGTTTCGAGCTTGCCGGTGGCAAAGTAGTCCAGAAAAAACAGCGGTTCCGCGCCCTGGCACACAAGGTCGTTGACACACATCGCCACCAGATCGATGCCAACGCCATCCACATGGCCGGTATCGATCGCGATCCGCAACTTGGTGCCGACACCATCGGTGGCCGCCACCAGCACCGGATCGGTAAACCCCGCCGCTTTCAGATCGAACAGCGCGCCAAAACCGCCAAGCCCGCCGGCCACACCCGGCCGTGCCGTCCGCTTGGCCGCTGGCTTGATCCGCTCGACCAGCGCGTTGCCCGCGTCGATATCCACCCCTGCCTCGGCATAGGTGATGCCATTCCTGCCCTGTGTCATGCATGCTGTCCCTGTGCTGCCTGCGCGCGGGGTAGAACATTGCGATGCCGCTTGCAACACATCGCGGCGCGCGCACTCTTGACGCCCCCGCTCATCATGATACGCAACGCGCAGGCGGGCCTGTAGCTCAATTGGTTAGAGCAGAGCGCTCATAACGCTTTGGTTGCGGGTTCAAGTCCTGCCGGGCCTACCATCGAAAATCAATCGCCTGCGTTGATTGTCTTGCCTCCCGCCACCCTGTGCACCCAAAACCCCTGTGCCGTGATGCGCACGCGTCCGGAGTGGCGCATCCAGGCAGCTGGTCAATCACGCTTCTCGTTGTGTCTCCTGTTGTGACGGCGCGTCCTGCTCAATGCCTCCTCGATGCGGTCCGCATAGGCGGCCCGTTCCGCTTCGCTCATCCGGCCCAGGTGTTCGATCAGAACCGCATTCGCCAAGGTCTGCCATTCGTCACGCCGAGCGGCCTGCTGGCTGAACAGCATTTCGACGGCCGTTGCGTCAAACGGGGTCGCACGCACCAAATCAGCGACCTGCCGGGCAGCGGTCTTGCGATCCGGCCCGCGATCCAGCGCCGCGCCGCGCATGGCCTCGCGTATGGCCCTGCGATCCTCGCGCGGCAGTTCCCGGTACAGCGTCGCACCCAGCACCGTTGGCGGCCGTCGCGCGCCCTCCGGTCCGCCGAATCGCAGCGCCGCTCCGATCGCCAGCCCGACGACCAACAGGTTGAGCGCAAGCGAGGCGCCCAGCAAGAGGCGGAGCCACAACTTGCGGCGCGGCGCGGCCTTGTTCTGTTCCATGCTCATCTATCCTTCCTCGGCCATCGCAGTGGCCAGGCTGTCATCGTCAAGAAATGTGCCGTCCACCATGACGAACTGCGCCGGATCGGGCAGCATCGATGGCGGAGAGAATCCCAGCCAGACACCCGCCGCACAGGCCGTTGCGAGCCCGCCCATGGCCGGCCAGCCCCCCAGCATGTCATAGAGCTGGCGCAAGATCCCGGGTCGTAGCTTTTGCGCAGACACTGACCAACTCTGCCGCACCCGATCCGCATCGGCCACGATCCTGTCAGCCAACCCATCGGGCACCTCCGCCGTCTCACGCCGGGCGGCTTCAAAAAACACATCCAGTTCAATCATTTCCTTGTCAGTGTCAGTCATCGCTATACCCCAGTTCGTCTCGTCGCCCTGCCAAGGCCCGGCTCAATGCCCGTTTGCCCCTGGCGGTCAGGCTCTCGACCGCTTCAGTGCTGATGTCCATGATCTCGGCGATCTCCGGATTGGACAGCCCTTCCAGATGCCGAAGCACAACGGCCTCGCGTTGCCGGTCGGGCAGCGCGCCCAGTGCCGATTGCAATGCGTCCGCCCGCGCAACATGTTGCAAATGCTCGGCCGCGCTTTCTTTCGGATCGGGCGGATCCGGCACATCATCCAGTCGCGCCATGCCTCCGCGGCGGCGGCGTTTGATATCAAGGCACAGGTTGAGCGTCACGCGATAAAGCCATGTGCTGACCTTGGCAGTGCCCGGTTGCCAATCGGGGGCCATCCGCCACAACCGCACCATCGCCTCCTGCGCGACGTCCTCGGCCTCGGCCCGATCCCCAAGAACCCGCAACGCCACACCAAAGGCACGAGGCGCCAACCGTTGGGTCAGATCACGCGCCGCCGCCTGTTCGCCATTGGCGAACAGGATCAGCAACGCGTCATCCGAAACCGCGGCGCCTGTTGAGGTCACCGCAGATGCCCTGCGATGATCCCCGGATATGAAGCTGCCTTCAGGCACTCACTCAGTTCTTGCGCCATTTGCCTTTGCCATGCTTGCCCATGTGCTCCTGTGCCTCTTCGTATTCGGCTTTCGAAATGCTGCCGTTCTCATCCTGGTCCATCCTGTCAAAGAACTTGTCGGCACGCCTGGAATCGCGCGGTTTTGGCATTTCGTCCCGCGACAGGACACCATCCTCGTCTTCATCGAATCGCTCGATCAGGGCATCAACGCGCTCTTCCAGCCGTTTCTGACCTTCGAGCAGCATTTCATCGCGATCCAGCGCACCGTCGCTGTTGACATCCGCGGCATCAAAGCGTGCCTCGTGGCGCGCCGCAAATTCCTCTTTGGAAATCTCGCCGTTGCCGTCCTGGTCCGCGTCTTCGAATGAAATCGGAGCGCGGTGCATTCCGCCGGGTTTCTGAGCCATTGCGGCACCCGCCGTCAATACGACGCTGCTCGCAACGATCACAGCAATAAAGCCCTTATGTACCATCTGTTTCTTCCTGCATTGCGACGGCCGGATGCCGTCAACCATATAGTCAAAACGCGGCATCTCGTGCGTTCCGTCGCTGCTCGGGTCGATTTTTCAGATTTTCCGGTTTCGCGCAGGGACATTCATTTGTGCACACCTGTCGCGACATCCCGCCGCAATCGCGCCATGTACCCTTTTCGCCACGCCTGATTCTGATCATCTTGGCCATGGGAGATCAAAGATCACATGACTGACGATTCGAAACGCCTGGCCTCAGACGCCGGGCACAAATCCGACCGCGCCCTGTGGCCGGCAGTGGCGCGCGGCTGGCGCCGCAAATGCCCGAAATGCGGAAGCGGACCTTTGCTGTACAGCTACCTGAAGGTTAACGATATCTGTAAGGTCTGCCGGGAAGAACTCTACCATCACCAGGCGGACGATGGGCCGGCGTACCTTACGATCCTGATCGTCGGGCATATCATGGCACCCCTGCTTCTGCTGACATTTACCTTGTGGCGGCCAGAGCCGCTGACGCTGTTCACCATATTTGCGGTTGGCTGCGTCGGGTTGTCGCTCTATCTTCTGCCTCGACTGAAAGGGGCGATTGTCGGCTTCCAATGGGCGCGGCATATGCACGGGTTCTAGGGGTTGACCCGCCCTGCACCTGCAGGAGTAAGCATGACCATCGACAAATCCGCGATCCGCAATGCCGCCACGGTGATCGTATTGCGCGACCGCCATGACGATCCGTCAATATTGATGGGACAGCGCGGCGCCAACGCGGCGTTCATGCCCAACAAGTTCGTCTTTCCGGGCGGTGCCGTGGATGCGCAGGACAGCCTGGTTCCATTGGCCGCGCCCCTGCCGGACCTATGCCATGATCGTCTTGGCGAAGAGTCGGCACATGGCCTTCAGCAGGCGCTCGCCGCCGCTGCCATCCGGGAACTCTGGGAAGAGACCGGATTGATCCTCGGCACTCCCGGGGTTTGGACAGGACCGGTGCCCGATGACTGGCAGAGCTTCGCGGCTACGGGCCACCGTCCCGCCGCCGACGCCCTTCAATTCGTCTTTCGCGCCCTGACCCCACCGGGCAGACCGCGCCGGTTTGATGCCCGCTTTTTCCTGGTTGACGCAACCGCGATACAGGGCGACCTCGACGATTTTACCCACGCCTGCGACGAGCTTTCACATCTGCAGTGGATCAAGTTGAGCAAGGCGCGCAGTTTTGATCTCCCTTTCATAACGGAAGTTGTCCTCGCCGAAGTCGAAGGCCGCGTGACCGACCCGACCCCCCCCGTGAGCGTGCCCTATTTCCGCAACAACGACGAAGCCAGCCTGTTCTTGCGATTGCGTGGCCACGCCATGCCGGAACATGACTGAGTGATTGGATCGCAAGGGGGCGCTGCCCCCGCCGCCCAAGGGCGACTCCCCCGGAGTATTTCTGCAAAGACGAAGGGGGTTGGGGTTTGCTTATCGGGGATTGCGTGAATCCCATGTGAAATCGGCTGGAGCCCGATTGGCCGGTCGTTCCGCGATCAGATCGTCAACACAAGCATGACGATCGACAGGCCCAGAAGTGCCATGCCACCGATCTCGCGTTCGCTGATCTTTTCACGAAAAAACAGAACAGACGCGAGTAAACTCAGGATCAGCTCGATCTGCCCGAGCGCTTTGACATAGGCCGCGTTTTGCAGCGTGAACGCGAGAAACCAGCAGAAGGATCCGGCCATGCTGAATACACCGACCCAGATGGCCACGCGTCGCGTCGACCATACCGCCCGCAGTTCATCCGGGTCGCGCAGCCCCAGCCAGACCGCCATGGCCACAGTCTGGATCGAAACCACGCAGGCCAGCGTTACTGCGGCCCTGAGCGCTGGTTCGATGTCGCCGAGCTGCAGAGACGCGCCGCGATAGGCAACGGCCGAAAACGCGAACAATACGCCAGATCCCAGCCCGAGCAGTGAGGCGCGATTTGTCAGATGCTGCAACCAGGAGCCTTCGACGCCGGGAACCCGGGACAACAGGAGCACGGCCAGCAACCCGATCAGGATCGCCGCGAACCCACCCATGCTGACGCCCTCACCCAGGACGATGAACCCGACCAGAACCGTCTGGATCACCTCGGTTTTCTTGAAGGTGATGCCAACGGCAAAATTGCGTTGCTTGAACAACGCAACCACGCAGACCGTCGCGAAGATTTGCGCCAGACCGCCAATCACCGCGAACACCCAGAAGCTTGGCGACAATGGTGGCAGGCTGCGACCGGTGACTGCCAGATATGTTGCGAGAAGCCCGAGGATCAGCGGTGCGGAATACGCAAACCTGGCAAATGTTGCGCCTGCCGCCGACAGTTGCGTTGTGCTCAGGCTCTTTTGCAGCATGAAGCGCAGCGTCTGAAAAATGGCGGCGGCCAGGGTGACAGGGATCCAAAGGCTCATGCCCCCTACTGACGCGTTTTCAGTCGTTGGGCCAGAGCGGATGTGCCACCGGGTCCTTGGCGCGCCACAAATAGCGGCGGAAGACCTCGCCATAGGATTTATATACATACCCGTTATTGATCGCCAGATATCGTTCCCTGTTCTGGTAATAGAGCGCCGGGAGGCGATACCACGGAGCTTTGGGATTCATATGGTGCACGACGTGCAAGCTATTGTTCAGAAATAGAAATGCCAGTGGACCGCGATCTTCGATGACAACCGTCCGGCTGCGCACCTGCGCATGTGCGCGATGTTCGAGAAACGTGCGGATCTTGAGCAGGCCAAGACCGAGATAGGCCGCGATCAGATAGGCCCACATCGGCATCGGTGAAACAGCAACGATGAGCAGCACGATTGCCGCGCCCGGCAGGTGCAACGCCCATGCCAGCCAGATCGCCCGGTCACCACGTCGCGCTCCCATGAATTCATCACGCATGAACCGCGCCTGACCGATCAGCGGCCCTATCACGATCCGTCCCAGCAGCGTGTTGTTGATGCGACAGGCCAGTTGCTTCCAGCACGGCATGCGGTTCCAGACAATTGGATCCAGATAGTTGCTTTCGGGATCGTCATAGGGATCGGTCAGGTTCGAATCCCGATGATGCGCCAGATGCAGGTCGCGGAACCGATAATACGGTATGCTCAGGTTGAGCGGCAACGCCATCATGAGTTCATTCGCAATCCGTGACGGAAACGGATGACCATGCAGGGCCTCGTGGGTCAGCGACCCATGCAGGGCGATCAAGATACCGGTTGCCAGCACCCCCAATCCGAGCGGCAGCCAGAACAGCGCACCCACCCAGGACCCATAGCAAAGCAGGATCAGCAACATCGTGATCCATTCCACCCGTCCTGTTGTCGTGTCTTGCTCAGACATGACGTCCCCATCTGATCCGCGCCCAGAATCTCTCGTAGACCACATACATCGCCACGCCGATCAATGTGTTCACCACGGCGATGCTTCCGCCCATGGCGAAGGAACCGGTCGCGAGATAGCCCACGAACACCATCACCGACAGGCCGATCAGGTTCCAGATCAATGCCTTCACGAGCGAACGTTGCCGTGTTTCCATGCCTTCCTATCCTTCAGTTGACATGGTGTTGGTACGTCAGCGGTCGGCATGTGAGAATTCTGTATTTGATTAACATTAGTCAGCGACTGTGATAAATATCACCGTATGATAGCTAAAATGGACAAACGCCTGCGCGCTGACCACTTTCGAACGCGCCTTTCCCGGGCGATGCGCGATACAGAGACCAGCCAAAGCGCCTTGGCCCGTGAAATCGGCGTCGATCGCTCGACCATTTCGCAACTTCTGACCGATGATGGCGCCAGGTTGCCCAACGGCCATGTCGTCGGTGCTTGCGCCGCGGCGCTCGGTGTGTCGGCGGATTGGTTGCTCTCCTTGTCAGACCGACCCGAAAGCGCGGCAGAACTGCTTTCCAACAGCCTGAGTCTGAGCGAAGCGCCCCGCGCGCTGATCGATCAGCGCATCTTTGACTGGCACAAGGAAGCTGCCGGCTACAAGATCCGCCACGTACCCGCTACTTTGCCCGATATGCTCAAGACCCGCGCACTCCTCGAGTGGGAATACGCGCCACATCTTGGACGAACCGCCGATCAGGCCATCGGGGCATCCGAGGACCGGCTCAAATGGATGCGCAGCGCGCAGTCGGACTACGAAATCGCGATACCGCGCTTTGAGATCGACAGTTTCGTGAGGGGCACCGGCTATTACGCCGGGCTAGCGCTGGAACTGCGCCTCGCCCAACTGGACCGCTTCATTGAGATCTGCGACCATCTCTACCCGCGCCTGCGCCTCTATCTCTTTGACGCACGACGGCTCTACTGCGCGCCTCTGACGATTTTCGGACCACTCCTCTGCGTCTTTTACGCCGGAGGACATTACGTCGCCTTTCGCGACCGGGACCGGATCGAGACCTTTGCACGCCACTTCGACACGCTGATCCGCGAAGCGACACTTCCTGCGCGCGATCTGTCCAGCTACCTGCAGAGCCTACGCCAAGATATCCGCTGACACGTTCCGTCTGTATCCGTCCGGTCTGACTGGTGTTGACTTATTCGGCCTGCCAATTCCACGGCATGAGATCATCGAGGCGGTTCATTTTGTGATCTGCGACACGGGCCAGAACCCAACGCAGCCAAGCTTCGGGATCGACCTTGTTCATGCGGCAGGTCTCAATGAGGGTGTAGGCGATGGCAGCGGCGTCACCGCCGCCTTTCGATCCCATGAACAGGTAATTTTTGCGCCCTAAGGTCACAGGTCTGATTGATCGCTCGCAGATATTGTTGTCCAA
>NZ_JASMWN010000051.1:0-8861 GCF_032595355.1 Sedimentitalea todarodis
CCAGACCTTCACGCCTGCCGGAAACGCGATCATTGCCCGTCCACCACTGACAGGATCCGCGCAAGCGCTTCCGGCTCGACCCCGGTGGGCACGACAGGCCGACGGCCATTCGGCAGGGCTAGCTGCGCCAATCTTCGTACTTTGGAAGTTTTACAGACTTCTGCAGCTCATCGGGATTGTGCATTCCTGACTCCATCGCCTGCTTGACCGCTGCCATAAGGTCTTCAAGATAAACCCGCTGTTCCATCACCACGTTCGCGGCATCGATGGCGGGCTCCGTATGAGGCCCGTGGCCAGAAATCACATAGTCAAAGTCTGTTGCTTCTATCTCTTTAAGGCTTCTGATCCATTCATCAGGCCAGAAATCTGGCATCATGCGGAAAGCGACCCGACGGGGCGTGACGATGTCAACAATGAACAGGATTTTTTCCTTTGGCAGGCGCATGACCACAAGGCTTTCGCCGTGGTTGGGACCGAAATATTCAAGCTCTAACGTTCGGCCTCCCAGCGTCATGGAATGGCGATCCTGAAAGGTTACATCAGGCAGCGGCGTGACCGCACTTGGGTGATCTGCAAGTTCCTTTAGCACGTTCTCATGCCCAACGAATTTGGCCCCTTCTTCCTTGAAGATTATTCCGCCGGAAATGTGGTCATGGTGGTTGTGGCTATAGACAACATATTTGACCGGTTTATCTGTAATCTTACGAATTTCGGATTGCAGAAGTTCGGCAGCCTTTGGATTCATCGGATCAGTCACAATGACGCCTTCATCGGTGACGATGAATATATTGCGGTAAACCCACCAACGGAAAACGTAGATGCCATCGCCAATCGGTGTAACGCTGTGCCCGAACGGCTCACCTCCCACCGGCGTATCGACCGGATATTCATCCGCGGCCAATGCTGCTTGCGAAAGGGCCAGCGAAAAAAGCAGCATATATATGTGCAGAAAGCGTTTCATAACAGGCTCCAAATTGAGGGTTTTAGAGAGCAGTGACGGCCTTATTGCCGTTTGCCAGTATTTTTTTTACTGTTCCGATGTACTGCTCAACTTCCTCGGGGGTCAGCCCGTCGGAAAACTGTGCATTGACGGCCTTGGACTCTCGCGCAATTTCCACCGACAGCGCTTCGCCTTTAGGCGTCAGCAACAGGGATACAGAGCGCCGGTCTTCGTCAGTTCGGCAACGGATTATCAGACCCTGTTGTTCAAGCTTATCCAGCAACCTTGTGATCGCAGCCCGGTCGATGCTCAGAAACTCGGCCAACTCGGACGGCGATGATTTTTCGTCAAAGTGAATCGCGCCCAGCACCACCCAAGCCACCCGGGTTATCCCGAAATGCGCCAGACGCTTGTTGAACTCCGCCTCCATTGTCCGGGCGGTGAGCGACGTCCAGTAGCCGAGGCTTTGGTGGATTGACTGGTCTTTCGGATACTTAAGATCATCATTCATGCAATGATTGATATGATCAATCATTGATAGTGTCAATTATTAACTTATTTCCATTGCGGTGCTTTTTGCTCCGATAAAATTTGAAAATCCGAAACCCAGAGAGCAGCCTTATGGCGCGGGCGGCGCTTTGTCGGCATAGCCGACCTCTGGACCGTGAGATTGCTGCACGATGAGCGAATGGCGGCTTTAGGAAAGCTTCACTGCAGCGGTCGAACCTAACACCAAAGTCCGCAATGGGCCGTCCTCACCCGTTCGTTTCCGCTACACGGCGAAGGCCCGTGTCATGACTATTCCCAACCGGCGCGCGAACTCTGTCGGGTCTGGCGGCACTTCACCTTCGACGATGCGCGCTTGATCCAGCAAAAGATGGGCCGCGTCTTTCAGAAGGGCGTCTGTGCTGTCTGCATCGGATTTGGTGCGGTCTGCTAACTTGGCGATCAGTGCATGACTTGGGTTGAGTTCCAAAACACGGGGCATGCCGTGTTCTAACTGCCCGTGGCGTTTGAGCAGGCGTTCCAGATTTACGTCCATATCGCCGTCATCCGCAATCAGGCATACGGGGCTGTCCGTCAGACGCTTCGAAGACCGTACGTCCTTAACCGCCTCACCCAGCTCGGCTTTTATCGCTGCGATGAGCATAGAGAGGTCAGCCTCCTCGGCCTTGGGCGTGTCTTCTTGCTTTTCGTCGTCATCAATCTGATCCAAATCCGCAGCGCCGCGTGTGATGGATTTGAAGGGTTTGGCATCATGTTCCGTAATATGCTGGAGCCAGAATTCGTCCACATGGTCAGACAAAAGCAACACTTCGACGCCTTTAGCCTTGAAACCTTCAAGATGCGGCGATTTTGCCAGTTTGGCGGCGTCCTCTCCGGCAATGTAATAGATGGCATCCTGTCCTGTCTTCATGCGCGACACATACTCGGTCAAGCTGGTCAGCCCGCCCGCGCCGGTCGAAGCGAACCGACACACTTCCAATATGCGATCACGCAGCGCCGTATCTTCAACCAGGCCTTCCTTGAGCACGGCACCAAAGTTACCCCAGAAGGCA
Organism: Sedimentitalea todarodis; assembly: GCF_032595355.1. Taxonomy (NCBI): domain Bacteria; kingdom Pseudomonadati; phylum Pseudomonadota; class Alphaproteobacteria; order Rhodobacterales; family Paracoccaceae; genus Sedimentitalea; species Sedimentitalea todarodis. The sequence goes on from NZ_JASMWN010000051.1 coordinate 2,500, forward strand.
GCGTACTCCTCGGGCGCTTTTGTGGCCTTTTTCTTCAGCTCACTCAGAACTTTCTTGGTGATCGACGTTTTGATCCTGGCGAGCTGCGGATCGGTTTGAAGCATCTCGCGCGACACATTCAGCGACAGATCTTGGCTGTCCACCACCCCGCGCAGGAAGCGTAAATGCGCCGGGATCAGATCCTTCGTGGTCTCCGAAATATAGACGCGATTGACATAAAGTTTCACATGACTTTTGCGCTCAGGCTCAAACAGATCAAAGGGTTGAACCGTAGGCACAAACAGCAAGCTTGTATGGTTGAGTATCCCTTCAACCTTGTTGTGCATCACATGCCACGGTTCATCAAAGGCGTGAGAGGTGTGGCGATAAAACTCAGTATACTGTTCCTTGGTAATGTCCTTGGCCGGGCGTGTCCAAAGTGCCTCAGCCGCGTTCAGGGTTTCATCACCAAGCTTGACGGGGAAGCCGATATGCTCGGAATAGGTTTTGATGATGTGACGGATACGGGCTTCTTCAGCGAATTCCTTGGCGTCTTTTTTCAGGTGCAAGGTCACGGTGGTCCCGGATGTATCGCGCTCTGCAGGCTCAATTGTGAAGGCCCCTTTGCCGTCTGAAGACCAAAGCCATGCCTCAGACTCTCCGGCTTTGCGCGTGAGCACGTCCACTTTTGAGGCCACCATGAACGCAGCATAGAAGCCCACGCCAAATTGGCCGATCAAACCAACATTGTCCTTTTCGTCTGCTTTGAGTGCATCGATAAAGGCTCCGGTTCCGGATTTGGCAATTGTGCCCAAGGTTTCCAAAAGATCGGCGTGGTTCATACCGATCCCATTGTCCGAGATCGAGAGAGCTTTGGGTTTGGCGGCGATCTCAAGCGTAATCGCAAAATCCTGCGTTGGCGCGAGGTGCGCATCCGTTAAGGTTGCGTAGCGTAGTTTATCGCAGGCATCTGATGCGTTTGAGACGAGCTCGCGCAGAAAGACTTCGCGGTTGGAGTAAAGCGAGCCCGCAACGATCTCTAACAGCTGACCCACTTCAGTCTGGAACGAAAACGTTTCTTTCTCAAGGGCTTCGGTCATCTCTTTTGGTCTCCAACTTTGAACCGCTGCGGGAATGTAGTTCGATGGACCTGAGGTTTCAACTCATTGGCGTTATTGCCTGGCAAAGCCTGGGTTCACCAAACAAGCGATTTTGCAGACGCAGCGAACGGCGGCAATGCGAAAGCTGCACCGCGGCGCCGATAAATGAGACGGACGGCGGCTTAGGGCCGTCCTCGACGAACGGCCCAATGCATCAAATTTCGATTGCTTCCGCGACAGCAAGCGCATCTTCGAGCTCAACGCCGAGATAGCGGACTGTGCTGTCCATCTTAGTATGGCCCAATAGTAGTTAGCTTGCGCGCGAGTTGCCCGTTTTCTTGCAGATCTGTGTGACTTTCGTGCGCCGCATCGAGTGGGGCCTGGACCAGCAAACCCGGTAAACCGGTCAAACCCGGGCACGCCCCACCCCATGCACGGGCCGTGCTGTTGGGAGGCTTTGGGCTGCTCCCGGTCCACCCCCTTTCGCGAGCTAACTTAGCCCCAGGGAAACGAATGCAGAAAGCAGAGGCTCGACACGTGGCAGGCCCAAAAGATTCATTGCCCTAGGCTAAAAAGACCAGCCATAGTCTAAGCAACTCGCTCTACATGGTATTAGCTTTTGTTTTCGCTCCCGAATTGGCTCCGTCCAAAGCCACAGAACATTGACCAGCCTAAGGCCACTCAATTGGCCGAGACCAACCTCGCGGCTACGCCCAAGGTCGGGACCAATATCGACCGGCCTGTCATTGACCTCTACCGGCCGCACATCACGTCTGGCGATTGCCTGATCGTGACTGGCTATCAAGACTTCCTTTCTTCGCTCGCGGTCCTGATGAAAGAGGTTAAGGAGCTAAAAGACCCTGACACAGACCCAGACATTCGCATTCGGATATCATTCGGTATCGATACGGGGAACTCTCGACGGTTGGCAAAGCCGAGACCTGTGACTGAAGAAATGAAGCTCTATTGGCTGGAGAAGTCCGGCCTGCAGGTTGAGGACGACGATGACCTGCTCGCGGTGCTTGCAAAGCGGGCGATCCAAACTCGCAAGATTGAGCTTCGCGTCTTTGACCCTGTGTTAGCACAGACCCGATTGGGGATCAGCGGGGATCGTCGGATGCATTCCAAGATATTGAGTTCGCCAATAGGCGCGGTGGCGGGCTCGGCGAACTTCTCTCGCTCTGGGCTCTACAGCAATATTGAGTATGCAGATGGGCTCGACGCTGGATCGCATGAACTCCAGCTTGAACGCACCAACGCAGCTGAGCAGATTTGGGACGTTTCGACCGACTGGACTGCTGAAGCACTCGACATCCTCGACAAGCTGATAAAACCCGCCACCGCCGAAGACGCCATGGCGCGCATGATCGCGGAGCAGAAGGGCTTTGAGCCCTGGCTCACAGGCGGTCGCCGAGAGATCACCGGTCACACCCTCTATGAATACCAACAGGAGCTGACTTACGAGGCCTGCTCTATCACGTACGATAACGGTATCGCATTCGTAGAAGCGCCTACAGGCTCGGGTAAAACCGAGATCGGATGCCACCTCGCCGAGGCCTTATCGGAAACCTTTTCTCGGGTCATTCCGCGCTCTCCTGTGCACGGAGTCGCCAGGAAGAACGCGGCTGTCATCGCGCCGCCGAAGGTCATCCCGAGCTGGGAAAAGCACTCCACGAATTCTTTGGAGGCGATACCAAACACCAGTCTTTCAAAGAAGCGCCTGAGAGGAGCTGGCGACGACAACGAGACCGGTCTGAGGCTCGATCAGTTTGGCATACTCATCATCGACGAAAGCCATACGGTTACGCCTGGCTTCGAACAGGCATCCCAGATGGCTGCAGCGGTCGAGCTCGCACCACCAAGCTGGAATGTCTGCTTGTCTGCCACACTGCTGGGCAATCGTGATGTCGACTGGCTTACCCATATGCAGGAAAAGCGCGCCTCTATCTTCATGACCCCAGACTACATCCAGGCCATGGGTGAGCTGTTCGATCGCGAAATGCAAAGTTCGCCTGACATCTTCGATCAGCAGGCACCACTTGCTGTCCTTTCCGAACCGGAAACTGCTCTTTCACGGCAGGCCCGCACGGAACTCTCTGAGCTGATTTCGCCTTTTCTGGCGCGCCGCCAGCGCCGATGCATTGGCGAGGACGAGGATCGCTCCAAGCATGGCTACCCCAAGCTTGCCAACCATGGGCGACCCAAAACGCTGAAACTCACGAAACCTCAGAGAGCACGCCTCGACGAAATCTTGGCACTGTGTAATGACCTCGCACCCGGCGGGCGGGTTACGGCAGTCGAGAAGAGCCGTTTCGGCCACGTCAAAACGCAGCAGAGTACTCAGGACCAGCTCCATATCCGAAACCTGCTGAACATACTTCGAGTGAACGCAGCGCAGGCAGCTTGGGAGATGTCCGACGGCGTTATCGGGAAATGGCTGCGGGAATTTGAGCAAGGCTCCAAGAAGGGGCGTAGAGCACCGCACCCGGGTCAGTCCGACATGTTCGGTCTGCTTGGCGTCGACGCGCTGGCGGCACCCGAGAAGTGTGACGCTCTAGCCCAAAAGCTCAACTCGCGTTCGCTACGCGAGGTTGACGAAAAGCGGTACGAAGCCTGCCACCGCATCCAGCAACAGATGGACCGGGTTGTCTTCCTCGCAGAGCGCACAGACACGCTCGAAATCTTCGCTGAAGCGCTGTCACGCCGCGGTCACCACACGAACTTCGTTGTTGGCAACCAGACGAAGGGTGATGAGAGGGCAGTGAAGGCCATCTTTGGCAACGGACCGGATGGCTTTCGACGGATTACGCACGGCAAGTCTGTAGAGTCCTACTTCCGCCCCGGCGGAAAAAATGCCCCAGACGGGCCAGCGTCGGTCTTCCTAACCTATAAAATGGCTGAGGGTATCAACCTACAGTCAGCCGATACGCTTGTTCTGCTTGGGGTGACGTCAAACCTCAAAGAACTAATCCAGGGATTGGGGCGCATCGACCGCATCGACAGTCAATTTGGAATCGTAAACTACCACCTAGTCGATATTCCGGTCGGTCAGTTTGCGTCAGATGAGAAGGTAACCAACCGTATCGAGAACTATCGAACACTTGCTGGCGAAGAACTAATTGACGCTGTGCAGGAGGTTGGCTCGGACGACACCGAAGTAATCTTGGAAAGCGTGACCAGATACCTCGGATCGGCCAGGCGTTTGCGAGACAACAACTTCCACGACGTTCTAGCTCGGACCAAAGAGACGATCTCTCCGGAGCGGTACGGGCTCATCAACAAGGCAAAAATCGAAGGTACCTGGGGCGCTGAATTAGCTCTCTTGTGCGCCAGAGAGAGCTTCACCGCGCTGCATCTGAAGGGCGTCGACAAGCCGACGAGTTTCTTCCCTCCGCGTTTACTGCTGCTACGTCCTTCTGAGACGGGCCTGGCTTTGGAGCGAGGTCAGCTGGCCTGCGCAAAGACCCTTGATTCAGCATACGAGCGGACCAGAAGCCTGGTCATGGAACAGACCAGGATGACAGAGGAGGATCTGGCAAGCGCGCTTGACACCGTCTCTAGCCAACTTGGAGTGCTTACGGAATGGGACCTACGCCCGGCACGCGTTGAAAGCTTAATGAAAGCGTGCGCAGAGTTCATGAGCCAGCGGGGCGACAAGAACTACGATGATCAAGAGCTGTTTGGGCACCTGTCCCTCCCCGCCATCGAAATGATCTGTGAGTCTTGGAGCAGGCTGCTCGATCCCCTCTGGGAGCAAGCCAAGCAAGAGGTGCGGGACAGCTTCGCCTACGAGGACCTGCCGAAGGGATACATCGCGATCCAAGCAATTCTGCAGAAGCTTGAAAATGACGTTCGACAAGCTGACGAGGTACACCGAAAGATGTCCAAGGTGATCGAGGAAGCAGAGCTTCTGTCACGGAATCACCAACCAGAAATCGGGCGGCGGGTTTCGGTGGTATTCTTTTCGGGCGGAGCTGGCGAGCACTGAACGGTGCGACCAGGCCCAACCGCTCTCGGTCCAGCGCGCTCCATGAGCGAAACTAAATATTTGAAAGCGTTTGAAGCTGCCACACCGACAACGACAAATGTTTCACGTCGGGAATTTCCAAGAGGGAGCGGAATGGTGAATCGTGCCCAGCAACGTCCCGCACTGTGTGAATTCGATCATCCCGCAATTTTGCACCTGCAGCGAATGTCTCCTTCGCCGGGCCGCACCGCAGCGGCCTAGGTCACAGATCAAAGTCGACTTTGGGCCGTCAGGCACACACAGGGCCATCGCATTTGGGTCACGTCTGAGCTAACCCATTGAGAATGCTTCGGAGAAATTCGTCATCCCGCGCGCTTGAGCTTTATGGAGAGCGAGTCTTTGGATTTGTCGCGTCGTACGAGGTCGAGGGCGCGACGGCGTAGCACCGCGATGTTTCCGGGGCCGTTATCCTTTCGGTTGCGTGCTGCGTCCTCGCGAAAGGAGACATCGAGCTGCCAATGTAGGGCGTTTTCAATGGCCCAGTGGGCGCGGACGGTGTCCAGAAGCACCTCTGGCTCCGGCATCCAGGACAGCACGTTCGTCGTTTGCCCAGTGCGCGACGATCTTCTCAGAAAATATCCCAAAAAGTCTCGAAAGATATTTCGAGCGCTGGTTTTCTAGATCTCCCAGCGGGTCAAAGATTTCCCTAAACATTGTGGACATATTCGAGCCCCCTTGATTTGACAAAGTCGTTTCAAGCTAGTGCATCGCCTGATCTCGCGGTAGGCTAGACCGGTACAGCCGACGCGAAAGACCGCAATGACGGGCCGCACCGCAGCATGTTGATCCCGGGATGAAAGCCCGCAATGGGCCGTCCCCAACCGGGAGGTCATGGAGCTTTGGAGGGATGCCGCACCGCATCCGAGGTCGACAGTGAGCCCACAGCAGAAACCGCCATTTTGTGCTGCGTGCGCGCGAAGCATGGAAATTGCTGCATCAGCAAAGAGATTACTGCCGCTACGCAGCGGAAAAACCGATCAATCAGTCAAGCTGCAGCGAATAAGAACAACCAATTCACGAGTCGCGGCCTAACCGATCATTTGCTGCGCAGCCCGTTCATGTACAGAAATCATTCGCGTCTGCGGAACAATTATTTTCGCAGCGCAGCGAATTCACTCCGGACTGGCCGATCAAGCCTAAGTGTCCGATTCAAAACGGAATGAATGATTTCACCCTGTTGCGAGATGTCGGGTCAGTCGCCGGATATGGGCGATCAGCAGCCAAGCCTCGGCGCTCTCGATGGATTTCTCCCAATC
>NZ_JASMWN010000052.1:0-8275 GCF_032595355.1 Sedimentitalea todarodis
CTCCGGTGTTGTTCTGCTGACGCCATGCAGGGTGCGATTTCCCGCATGGGCAGTGTGCTTCTGGATGCGCGCGAGCAGGTCGAGCGCCGTGCGAGGGCTTGCGGAATGTCCCCTTGCCTTCGACACCTTCCTCACCAATCCGTTTTCGCCATCCATTGCCGGCAGGCGAATGTGCACATTCGCCGAGAGGGCGTCATGGATGAGGGATCAAGCGGCAGACGGTGCTGAAAGAACGTCTCGCCGCAGAAATGCTGCCAATACGGGTTCTCGGCCCATCGCGCCACCACTGCTTCGTCCGAGAGCGCATAGGCATGTTGAAGATAAAGTAGGCCGGCAACCAGGCGCGTCATGGTCGCCGGGCGGCCGGTGTAGGACGGAAAGAACCCCGCCCATTCACGCTCGAAGACATCCCAGTCAATCAGGGTTCCTAGCTTCACCAATTCGTGGCGCATGTCGATCATCTCGACCAATCGGGAACGCAGGAGATCGTCTTGTTCCGGAGGTGGCTTTCGTGGCTTCATTTTACGGCTCAAAATTGCAGAGTTCCTGCCCCCATAATACCAAACCCTGCACTTTCCGCTCAACAAAATCGTACTGTTATCAAATAAAAACAGATAGATATGAGTTGTTCAGGGCGGACTACTTCTGTAGCTCTGCTGCTTGGTCTTTGACGTGCACGCTTCTAGTCGAAGGTGGAAATTTAGCGGGAACGATCACGGAAATCCGCCCTGCCAATGAGAACCCGCGGTTTGTTGGCGCAGAAAACGGACTCTTCCGGATCGAAGGAGGCCAACTTGTTCCAGTCGCGGGCGGCGTCGAGGCGGGCGCTGTTTACGAGATCCGCCCGGCGGACGAAGGAAGGCATTCTTTCCGAACTGACGAAGGCGCTGGCGGAACGCGCGCTGACGACCGAGATGGAGGAACATCTCGGCGAGGAGCGTGCTGCAGAAGCCCCTGAAGGGCAAAATCAGGGGCCCAACCGCCGCAATGGCAGCAGCCGGAAGACGGTGACCACCGACAGCGGGAAGGTGGTTCTGGACATCCCGCGCGACCGGAACGGCACCTTTGATCCGTTGCTGATCGCCAAATACCAGCGCCGTTTCCCGGAGTTCGACCGCAAGATCGTGAGCATGTATGCCCGCGGCATGACGACCCGCGAGATCCAGGGGCATATCGAGGAGATCTACGGCTTCGAGGCATCTCCCAGCTTGGTCTCGGCGATCACCGAGGCTGTGATGGAGGAAGTCACCGCCTGGCAGAACCGCCCGCTGGAGCCTTGCTATCCGGTGGTGTTCATGGATGCGATCCGGGTCAATATCCGCAGCGATGGCACAGTCAGCAACAAAGCGGTTTTCGTGGCTCTGGCGATCTTGCCGGACGGCACCCGCGACGTCCTCGGTCTGTGGTTCCAGGCCAATGAGGGTGCCAAGTTCTGGGCAAAGGTGCTGAACGATCTGCGCAATCGCGGCGTCCAAGACATTCTGATTGCCGTTGTGGACGGCCTCAAGGGTTTTCCGCAGGCCATCGAAGCCGCCTTTCCCCAGGCCCAGGTCCAGACGTGCATCGTTCACCTGCTGCGCCACTCCATGAGCTTTGCAAGCTACAAGGACCGCAAGGCGGTAGCTACAGCCCTGAAGGCGGTCTACACGGCCGTGGACGCCGAGGCGGCAGAGGCGGCGCTGGCCGAGTTCGAAGACAGCGACCTGGCCGCGCAATACCCAGCCATCGCCCCGAGCTGGCGTCGGGCCTGGAACGAGGTGGTCCCGTTCCTCGACTACCCGCCCGCGGTGCGTAGGCTGATTTACACCACGAATGCCATAGAGGCGCTGAACTCGAAGATCCGCCGCGCCGTTCGAACCCGGGGCCATTTCCCCAGCGACGAGGCAGCGGCGAAATTGATTTATCTGGCGCTGAATGCTACCTCAGTCGAGTGGAAGCGCTCAGTGCGCGAATGGCACGCGGTCAAAAGTCAGCTCGCCATCATGTTCGAAGACCGCTTCCCATTGGCGTAACACAAGGCGCCAGGGCACAAAATTCTGCACAGTCTCGGCAAGACTATTATCCTGGTGAGCAGGCAGCCGCCTGCCGCTACTCATAATAGCACAGGCGGAATAGCTGTGCATCGCCTTCAGAATGTCCGAAATTCGCCAAGCTAATTTGACGGCGGTACAGAACTAACGAAATCAGCTACTCACAGCTCACTGCCCGACCAACGCAACAGACGATCCAAAAGACTTGATTGGAGGGAAAATGAGAGGCAACATCGAAGAGAAGCTGCCTAACTTGTGAAATCTGGGCTCAAATCCTTTTTACTCGCCCTCGGCGGCACTGCCGGTTGGGCCTATTTATTGGGAAGACCATGGACTTAAAGCTCATCATCCAAGATCCCGACGACAGCGAAACCATAACGCGCCGTATGCTATCCGACATTCGGAGCGCGGACATCATAGAAGAGGTCGAATACTCAAGATCCGCAGCACAAGACGGCGACAGGGGCATTCTGATGGACACAGGTGCGCTTGTGATGAAGGTGATGGGCATGGGCGGCGCCGAATTTCTGTTCGACATCCTGCGCCCCGTACTTTCGGTCGGCCGCGAGAAGACAAACGATAACCGCGTAATCATCATGGAGTTGGGCGAAGGCCAACGGCTCGAACTGCAGGGCGGCATGAGCAACGAAGAGTTCATTGCCACTAAGGACCGCCTGATCTCGATTATGGAAACGGTGGCAACCGGTGACAAGGCATAGCATTCTCTTCGGCATCCAGACCTACGAAGCCTCCGACCACCTAACAAACTTAAAGAGCCCCGGAAACGACGTGAAGATCATGTCAGAAGTTCTTAATAACGAAAAATATTCCGGAAAATGCGTTCGAAACTTACCATTGACGGATGTCACTTACAACGAAGCCACAACTGCGCTTGCAGACTTCTTGGAAAACGTCAAACCCAACGATGTGTTTATATTTTATTTTGCAGGCCACGGGATGCGTAACGATAAGGGCGATCTCTTCCTGTGTTTTCGCGACAGCATGGATAATCGGCTCAGTTTTACCGCCTTGGGCTACAACAGGTTGCGGGAGCACTTTGAAGAAAAGAAGCTGCGCCGCGTGCTTGTGATCCTGGATTGCTGCTACAGTGGGGCGGCGCTCCGCAGCAGCCCTCTGGATGAACTGAAAAAGATAGAGCACAACTTCGGCGACGGCAAAGGTTATTTCGTGATGTCCTCGACCGGCTCTAGCCAAATCGCCAAAGAGGGAGACGAAAACGGAGTTTTTACCCGCCATTTCGTGGAAGGCATTCGCACAGGTCACGCCGATACGAACCAAACCGGTGAAATTTCTGTGCAGGACATGGCGCTCTATCTACAAAAGAAAGTGCCCGAAGAAGTGCCCGGACAAACGCCCATGCTTGGCAGCGAAGCCATGACTGGAAAATTTATCTTGGCGCTCAACTACGAACGCCAACAAGAACTGCAGGCTGAGCGAGAGGCGCAAGCCCGACTGGCTGTATTCAGAGCGGCGGACAAGCGCCTTCGCGCTGCCTATTTAAAGAATGATGCCACGCGTGAACTGATAAACAGTGTCGCCAATTGGAAAGAAGCCAATGCCAACACACTGCTGGATGCCCCGGCCTTTTTGGCGCTAAAAAACTACGCGGAAAAGACCAACGGGATTGTAATTTTCGCGGAGCGCTGGAAGGATGCCATTTCGGAAGCTGACGATACATATCAAACAACGGCAAAGGCCGTAGCCGAAGCAAGAATTACAGCGGGAAAGCAAGCCAAAGCAGACCAAGAAGCCGAGCTAGGTATGGTTTCGATGCGAGCAGATGGAGCGTTTGCTTCCCCACCTGATGGAGATCGACCCCGTCAACAGGCTCCTGAACCGTTGCGCGCAAATGACGTCTCGAATGTGGCAGCCGCGCCTGTCAGACTACCGCAAGCAAGAGAAACCACACGGCAGCCACTGGATATTCTCATCGAAATCGCCGAGGCGAGAGGCACACATCACTCTGGCATGCAACGCAAAGAGTTGGATGCCGCACTTAACGAAAAGGTTGATACCCAAACGGCAGGCAGAATGATCGCCAACTTCCTCGCCGAAGGGTTAATCACACGACATCAGGGTGACAGCTACAGATTCACCGTCGCATTTACAAACATGGTGCACAAATATCGTCAGGGGAAAAATAATGGCTAGACAATTCAAGTTTGGGGAAGCCGCAGAAAAAAACACTGAAAACGGTGTGATCGATATTCCCCATACATGCATCTTGCAAACCTATTCTGCCCGTGAATTAGTTGATAAATTTGAAGCAACATGGGGGCGCAAACCGAGCGCGGTCGCTCTGCCAGTTTCCAATGCCGACGGGTTGCTTTTTGATGTGGATGGACTTTCGAAGTATTCGGCGGCAGGCAGTGGCTTCAAAGATGGTATCGGTGACTTTGGCGGCCTCGTCAAAGCCTTCGCCACTGAAGGCCTGAACATCTATCTGACACTTGACGTAACTCTCCCATTCCAAGAATCTCCACCGTTGCAGATAGTTGATATTGTCGGAGATAGCTCCCGACATCTATGTTTTGGCAACCCAACGACGGTCGAAATTTTGGGTGCGATATTGGGAACCGGAATTGATTTAGCATTCGAAGCCCTTCAAGATATGACACCGCCGACAAATTCCAAACTTCTTGGTGTCGTTCTTGATTTGGTCAATTTGTGGCCGATGGGTGGTAGCGATAATCGCCTTGAATTGACCTGCTTTTGCCCGTCATGCCAGGAGTATTTTGAGCTTCATGAAAAAGGTAAGAGGCTTATAGACAAATTTAAAACGTTTCCCAATCCTTGGAGCCTTGCGCTACGTGCTACTGAATCTGGGATAAGCTTTGTCGACGAGATCGGAATAAATCACGGGGCTAAAGAAATTGTAGGATTCAGCCGTCTCAAGGGCTTTGATGCTGCCTTCGGTAGCAACAATGGGGACAGTGAACTCATCCGGAAGGCCGACGACCTTCTCAAATATATGTCAGTCCGTCATGATCAAGTTATGTCTTCGGTTGACAGCGTTTTTTCAGAGGCCATGCGTGGTCTTAGCACTGATAAGAACCCTTATATTTCAGAAGCAGCTAGGATGATGAGGCGCGTTATATTGGTGGAAGGGACGAGTTACTCATGGAGCGGAGGTATATTTATAGAAAAGCTGGATCAATTAAAGCCAGCGGAATTCGATGAAATTTGGGCGGATAAGGGTCCGCAAACTCCTATTCTAAAATGTGTCCCCAATTATGCCTATATGAGCAGGCGGTCACGGTATTATCTCGATGCATTTTTCGAAGTAATTGCGAACGCGGCGGATAGTAACGCGATGGCTACGACAGGAATGGGTCGTATGGTGCGCGATCAATTGCAGGAACTTTTAGTACAACGGCTACAACAGTCTCTTGCATGTCTTACTGCCGGCAAGGCAGCGCTCGGTACTCTCGGGGTCGCTAGCGATGATGAAAAGCAGGGGCGGCAAGGCTATGTGGGCATTGCGCTTGACAAAACTGCGGGCATTGATCTGATTAACGGAGTTAATATCGCTCGAGGACCGACCGCGAAAAAATAGTAGGCACTCTAGCTGTTTAGTAGTCCCAGCATGTGATGGTCTACTGATCTGTGATCACCAGAAGGATGCACTATGGGACAGATTCTTCACGGGAGCGCCAAGACCACGCACGCCGTCCGAGCTCTCATACAGCGATCGAAAGCTTCGAACGCGGCGCTGAGCCGGGAGCTCCCGAGTTCATCAGTTAAACGTATGCGCCGTCCTCGTCCCATTGAGATTTCTGGTCATGGCCTGTTGACCAATTTCTGGGGAGTTCTTTTATGAGCTCATCACGGAGTCACGGATGAGCTCACGTTTTCTGATTTGGCGACGTAGGCCCAGGGCGTCAGGGCGTCGATGTCTTTGTCGAGGTGGCCGCCGGCCAGTTTGGTGAACAAGTCGACAAGGTAGGCGTATGGTTCGACGCCATTCATCCGGCAGGTTCGTAAGCGACGGCTGGGCGGCACCGGGATTTTAGCTTGACAGCTGGAAGTTCCAGGGGAGCAGGTCGTCGATGCGGTTTTTTGGATGGCCGGCGGCGATGGCTTCGAGTGTAGATTTGAGATACCGGGGCAGTTCTCAGTGACATTCAACACGGTGGGGTATATTTTTCCTATGGTTGCTGATTTAGCCTCACCGTCGCCGGATTTGTCTCGGAACCAAATTGCTTAAGGTCGGCTATCTCCGGAATATTTTTCCGCTGACCCGGAGAAGTAAGCCAAAAACTACTACAAGCAGTTCTGCGCATATCCAAAAATATGATCTCGCGAATGTCACGTTCATGAAAAACAACGCCGGGTCCAGCAATTGGTTCGGCCTTGCCATCTGGTGCGGTCAACCTGCAGGCAGGTGATAGATAGATTTGCGCTTCTGTTCGTCTTGAATCGAAGTAGAGAGGCCAACCTTCGTACACATGCTTGTTCGACAATATGAAGCGGGCGTAAGCTTGATTGGTGTGTTTTGCTCGATCCTCGGCATGGGTACGCCCGTCAGGGTTTGGATCGAGATGGTTGGTAAAGCCAGTTTGGTTTTGGAGAAGAATCCGGTCGATTGGGTGGCGGGTACTGTCCTGGATCGGAATGTCAAGAAATGGAGCCCACTTTGCGAATCTAAAAAATAGATCACGCTCGGTCGCCACTCCAGCGGCTGTCCCTGTAAAGACTGAAACTAGTATCAGCAGCGCATAGAAATAGTAGTTTGCGGGGTTCTTCCAGTCTGCACTTGGTATGATTTGTGCCGAATTGCGTCGCAACCACATCGCCAAAAAGTAAATAGGAAGCACCAACACGATGTTCACGAGAACGAATGTGAAACTTGACGCGATGATCTCAAAATCTGACGCCGCAGCGCTTGGAGCGATCAGTGTCATACATGTGTAAGACAGGAACCCCGGAAGAATGATAACAAGCCAGGAAAGCTTAGTAACCAAGTCTTCGGTGGGAGTGATTGTCGTGTCTTCTATCTCCGTTGCGCGCGCGTGCTGGTTTTCGGAAGATTGAGATGTCGAAGACTCCGTCATTGCAGACCTGCCTCCTTGAAATACTTCTCGGCTCCAGGGTGTAGTGGCACAGAGCCCATGTGACCGGCGATGTCGGTTTGCTCAAGAGTTGAAAGTGCGGGATGCAATCGCCGAAATGAGTCAAGGTTCGTCATCACAGCCTCCACTAACGCATAAACTGCTTCTTCCTCCACGTCTGCTGACGTGATGAGCATTGCACTCAACCCAACAGTCGGAACTGATTGTTCGTTGCCGTACATTCCGGTTGGAATCTCGGACGGACGGAGAAAGTCGTAAGTCGACAGAAGCCTTTCAACTACGCCTGAGCCAAGTTCGATTGGCCGAAGTCCACAGGAAGACATTTCTGCGGCGATAGCCGAGGGATGCGGTGCAACGAAAGCAACGGTGGGCGCTTCACTATTGCAGGCGTTTGAGATCATGTCAGGAACTCGGCAGTCTTTACAATTGCAGTTTTTGTCAGCACAGCCCTGCTCACAAGGGTTGCATGCTCTGTCTAAGCCATCGTCCAAAAAATTCCGACCCAACAAATAGTCGCCGCCACCTTGGATCAACTCCTGCAATGAACCGACTCGAGTATTGGGCGACATCACTGTGTAAGAAAGTGGATGGAGCGTTAAGACTGCTCGAATGTTGTGAAAATCTCCGCTGTCTTCAAAGCGGTCGGTGCCTGAGATAGATGCAAATAGTCGGTCCGATTGTACTATCCCAAAGTCGAGTTCACCCGCTCTTACAGTTCCCAGGTTGTATATGCTTCCGCCTGTCGACTGCACGGAGCAACGGAAGCCGTGAGATTTGCGCTCTTTGTTTACAAGTCGGCAAATGGCGCCGCCGACCGAATAGAATGTCCCCGTCACGCTACCTGTGCCAATTGAAACAAACTGCTGCTGGCCGATCACTGAGGTGGCGAAGCAAACTGCCCCAATTAGTGAGAAATATGTGATCTTTAAAAGTTCCATATCAAATCCTTCAATTGAAATACAAAGGCAGGGTTGGCAATGTCACCATTACGGTCAATCAGGTGATGGTGGCCGATAGCGCGGCTCGCCACCGTCCTTGCAGCGTACGCGTTAAAGGAGAAGGGGCTTGCCCACAATGTACGGCGTTAGAGCGCTTATCCGAGTACTTCATCACCAGGCAGTACTGTCGTCATGAATGTGTAGTTGGGCCGAG
>NZ_JASMWN010000053.1:0-8263 GCF_032595355.1 Sedimentitalea todarodis
CCCGACTCGCTACAACACCAGGGGAAACCAAATTGGCGCGGGATGGAGCAGTCCGGTAGCTCGTCAGGCTCATAACCTGAAGGTCGTAGGTTCAAATCCTACTCCCGCAACCAAATTTACCGAATAAAAACAAAGCCTTAGGCCTCGCATCGCGCGGGGCTTTTTGCTTATGCGCAATCCAAGTCAACACCACGTCAACGTTTGACGAGTCGAACAACAAATATTCAATGAAATCAACGCCACCGCTCAATTGAGGGCAGTCTGTCATCCCGAGCAGTTTGAGGATAGCCTGACCGACTGGGGCTCTACAGCGCCATGGACATCTCATGCCAGGTCATACCCCCATGATCCGAAGCCGAGGGCTGTAGATAGCGGTATCCGAACTTCTGATATAGCGGCACGTGATGCTCCTTGCACATGAGGTGAATCGTGACCTTCCCCATGCTTCTCATTCGATTCTCGAACTCGATCATCAACGCCTTTGATAGGCCTTTTCCTTGATGCGAGGGATCGACAACAACTGACATGATGACAACATTCGGCGCGTCTGGGTCATGTCCTATGAGCTCCTTGAAGTCTTCGTCGGACATTTCGACTTCGTATGCACATCCGCAGTTGATGAAGCCAACCACCTTGCCTTCCATCTCAAGGATCAAAAATCCGTCGGGATAGGTTTCAATGCGTTTTGTAATCTTGTCTTGGGTTGCCGCCTCGTCTCCCTCGTAAGCTGAGGTCTCAATCTCGAAGCAACGATTGGCGTCTGTAGGAAGTGCGTTTCGGAATACATGCATCCCTCAACGCTAACCCGAGACCTAGACAATAGCTAGGATCGCTTCCGTCCATCTGCGGCAGCGTCCGCTTCGTGAAGACCTCGACGTCATCCTGCTGCAATTGGTTTCGCGATTTGCGAAATGCGCTGGAATTTCTTTCGATAGGCTGCCGGTGATAGGCCAACGCCTCGTTTGAAGACCCTACGAAAAGATGCCGGGTCTTCGTAGCCGACTGAGCTGCCAACCTCGTCCACAGAATGCACATCTGTTTCAAGCATCTGCTTGGCTTCTTCTATCCTAAGCGCCTGCACGTATTCTATGGGCGCAAAGCCAGTGACAGACCGAAACCGGCGTGAAAAAGTACGGGGGTTCAGGCCGGATCGCGCGACCATTTGTTCGACCGGCTTGGCGATAGCGTAGTTGTCGGCAATCCAAACTTGGCAGTCAGAAATCTGCGCATCTGAGGTTTCCATTGGACGGGTCATGACCGAGTAAGGTGACTGGCCTTCGGAGTGTCCGCTGATCAGAAACACTTTCGCGGTTTCGATCGCGTGCTGATATCCGCAGAACCTGGCGATCAGGTAGACAGCCAGATCATGCCACGCGCTGACCCCACCTGCCGTCACAATACGGTCTGCCTCGGCTGCCAAACACAAAATTGATTCATTGCGAAAGGCAACTTTTGGATAATGGCGTTGAAACATATCACGATACGCCCAATGCGCTGTCGCCTCCTTCCCGTCCAGGAGCCCTGCTTCGGCAAGAAGAAGTGACCCTGAGCAGACGGACGTGAGCATAGCCCCGTTCGTGTGCATCTTATGTAGCCAGGCGATCTCACGGGGATATCTTCCCTTCGGGACATCGTAGATTGACGTATACATGTCGCAGATGACAACGGCATCTGGTATCGCTTGAGTGTTGACCGACATATGCGGTTCAACTGGAATATTTCCAAGACAATGGAATGGTTTTCCGTCTGCCGACGCAATCTTGACGTCCAACAACTCGTCACCCGGTGATCCTGCAACCATGTCAGAGTAAACTGCACCCACGGAGAGCAAGACATCATACAATCCGTAGAGAACGGATGCTGATGTTTCGGGTGCAGCGAGCAGTACGATCAGGGGCTTCTTGGTTTGGGTCATGACTGATCCTTGTCCAATTAGGCACGATACTGGCAGATTTGCCATGGTCACTTGTCCAGTATGCCTTGTGCTTGACCATAATGCCACTCTGCCAAGCCGATGCGATGGGATAAGCTGAAAATAAGTTTTGAAAAGGACGCACAGTATGGATGACTTTAGGAGCACGTTGGAAACGCTGTCGCTCGAATTTGGTGGCGAGGTGATTGGCCCGGAAGACGCGAGATTTGATGCTGCGCGGGGTGTTTGGAACGCGATGATAGATCGCCGCCCTGCGCTGATCGCTCAATGTAGAACTGCTGGCGACGTGCAGACCGCAGTCAAGCTCGCGGTTGCACGTGACCTGCCCATCGCTATTCGTGGTGGCGGGCACAATGTAGCGGGTCACGCGGTCTGTGAAGACGGAGTAGTAATCGACCTTTCGTTCATGCGCGGAGTGACGGTCGATGCCTCTGCCCTTGTGGCAAAGGTGCAAGGCGGAGCGTTGTGGCGTGATGTGGATGCGGCGACGCAGGAACATGGGCTCGCGACCCCTGGCGGCCTGATTTCCGACACTGGCGTCGCGGGTCTAACACTTTCGGGCGGCATTGGTTGGTTGCGGGCGCAGCATGGATTGTCGATCGACAATCTGGTTGCCGCTGACGTGGTCACCGCCGACGGCAGGCTGATCCATACAAGTGCCGACGAAAACCCCGAATTGCTATGGGCCTTGCAAGGTGGGGGCGGCAACTTCGGTGTCGTGGTCCAGTTCGAATTCGCGCTGCATCCCATTGGCCCGGAAGTTATGTTCGCGGCTCCAATTTATCTCGTCGAAGACGGCCCCGAACCCATTCGCGCATGGCGCGACTTTCTCGCCAAACATGGCGATAGAGTTGGATCGCTTTGCGAATTCTCCACCGCAGGGGGCGAGGATTTCCCCGAGGAACATTGGGGTAAGCGGGTCTTTACGCTGGCTTGCGTTTACAACGGTGACGCCGCTGAAGGTGAAACGCTTCTTCAACCCCTTCGCGAGCTTGGCGAAATGTCGGCCGATTTTTCAGGAAGGATGAACTATTGCGACGTGCAACAGCTGTTTGACACACTCATGCCTGCTGGAGATTTTCGCTGCTACTGGAAAGCGCGCTATCTGACAGACCTGACAGATGAGATGATTTATCTGGCACTGGCCAACGCATTGGCCGCGCCTTCGGACAACTCACTCTCATCTCTTTGGAACTTTGGTGGGGCAACCGCCAGTGTTACAGCGGACGCCACTGCGTTTGGTGATCGATCTATGGGCTGGATGTACTCACTGGATGGCGTTTGGGCCAATCCCGCTGACGATGACGCGAACATTGCCTGGTCACGTGAAGGCTGGTCCAATTCCGAACGCTTTGGCCATCATGGGCGCGCTTACCTAAATTTTGCGGGACATGGTGAGGACAACGCGGCGCTGACGCGGACAAGTTTCGGTCCGAACTATAAACGGCTTGTCGAAATAAAGACCAAGTACGATCCGCAAAACCGGTTCCGCTTCAATCAAAATATCGCGCCGGAGGTGTAAGACCAGAGAACCTTTTTCAGAGGCACGCAATAATGTTTTCGACAGGAGCAAGACATGTCCCAGCCGACACCCCGATTGCCGCATCAGACGGGCGACATTTTCTTGACCGATGGTGGAACGGAGACTTGGCTCATGTACAAACGTGGCTTCGAGCTCGAAGAATTTGCAGCATTCCACCTTCTACGCGACCCGAAAGCGAAATTCGCTCTGCAAGAGTACTACCGCGCGTTTGCCGAGGTTGCAGTTCGGCATGGGACAAGCTTCATCTTCGATAGCCTGACCTACCGCGCCAGCCGCGACTGGGGGCGGTTGCTGGGATACACTGATGAAAGCTTGGCAGAGATCAACCACGCCTGTTTCGAGCTTTACCGCAAAGCGGCGCGCGTCGCCGGTTTGCCTGCATCCAAAACAGTGATCAGCGGATGTATCGGGCCGAAAGGCGATGCCTACAAACTCAACCAGGATCTCACGACTGAAAGCGCAGAGGCTTATCACAGCGAGCAGATCGCGACATTCAAGGCAGGCGGGGCTGATATCGTGACGGCCCTGACGCTTAATACGACGGCTGAAGCTGTCGGGATCGCGCGCGCCGCAAAGTCCGCGGGATTGCCTTCGGTCATCTCGTTCACTTTGGAAAAGAACCGCTGCCTGAGAAGTGGAGAAAGCCTGCAGGGGGCCATCGAAACGGTGGATGCACAAACTGGGGGGGCCCCCGCATACTACATGATAAACTGCTCGCACCCGGTCGACTTTGGTCCGGCATTGACCGGTGGCGCTTGGTCGGATCGTATTCGAGGTCTTCGGGCGAATGCATCGTCACTGGATCACGGCACACTTTGCCAGCTTGGACAAGGGCGCCATCCCCGGCCTCGTCAGGATATTGAAGCAGCGCGTCCAGATCCACATCATCAAAGCCGAGCAGCGACAGGTCGAAATCCTCGGCCAGCAGTCCCGCGATCTCGTCGCGCAGGATCGCCTCGTCCCAGTCGCCGAGCTCGGTCAGTTTGTTGTCGGCGATGCGATAGGCCCGCCGCTCTGCTTCGTCGAGGTGACCCAGCCGGATCACTGGCACTTCGCTGAGCCCGAGCTGTGTGGCAGCCATTACACGGCCGTGTCCGGCGATCAGCTCGCCGTCATCCGCCACCATGCAGGGCACGGTCCAGCCAAACTTTGCCATGCTGGCGGCGATCTTCGCCACCTGATCGGAGCCATGCATCTTTGCGTTCTGGGCATAGGGGCGCAGCCGGTCGATCGGCCAGCTCTCGATCTGGCTCGGAGCAAAGACGAGGTCCATGGGCGGGTCTGAGTGTCCTGGGAACGCGAACGCCCGATGCCGCAGGCCAAGCATGGCCATCTGCTCGTGGACGCGTCGCTATATGGGGAAAACGAAAACGCCCGGAAGGGTTTCCTCCGGGCGCTCTTCTTCGATGATTGATGTATGAGTCAAGGGGGGCAGGTCTGTCAACAGAAAATGCTGCATGGATTCAAGAGCTTCAGAGCCGGTGGATTTCGTGGCTTGGATTCCGGTTGGTGGATTCCGCGGGTGGATTTTACTGTTTTTGTCAAGAATCCACCTTGGGCGACCGATCAAATCACGTAACCGCTTGTAATGAATCCGATTTATCCTGACCGCCCAGCCAAGTGGATTCCGGGTGGATTCCCCGGTGAAGAAGCCAGTCGCTAGCGAAATGCCGCGCTGCGCCCCCCCGTATACGTTTGGGGCACGGGAGGAACCATCGGGAGGGGCTAGGAGAGACGAAGGACTCTGACAGAGGCGATGCGTATCAGGTGGACGTTTCAAACAGAACAACGATCGAACGGAAGAAACCACTAAATTCGTCGCATATTGATCGGCAACTACTTGAAACACTGACCCTCTAGGTGAATGCTATTCTTTGAACCGCCGGGTGACCATCATGCTCTACAAAGATTTAATTTCTATCTATGGGTCTTCTTTAGCTGGGAAGTCCGCGCCAAAAGATGACCCGGTCTGGAGCTTGAGCTGGTCTGAAGATTTGCAGGTTTTCCGGGAATATGCTCTAGCAGCTCTGCAGCAGGCCAAGGTCTATCTGCTCGACCATCTGGCAGCAAGCTATGCAGATACATTGCATGACTCGATGCAAGAGAATTCACAAGACGATAGTGTTGCAGCCATGGCCATGCTCGGCGAGGTATCGCTTCCCGAAAGGGTTACTTGGGTTGAGTTCGAATATCGTGCACTGGTGGTCGCGCGTTTCGAACGGGCGTCGCCCTCGACCGCGCATTACGATGAGCCAGTAGGCTCCGGCGTGCGTGGCTATCTGATTGATAACCGAAACAGTGATCACTTGCGTGTTGCGATGTTCAGTCGGCCTGAAGGCAGCAAGATCATGGACCCGATTTGCTCCTTACTGGTCAATCGGACAGCGCAGGGAGGGTTCGACTATGATAACATCAAAGTGGATCTGAGCCGATCCATGGTCAATTTTCGTGTTCGTATAGGAGATTCCAAGGAAAAGATCGAAGCTCTTCGCGGCCTTCATTTGATTGATACCGGGGCTGACCTGTTCATTCCATTCGCGCTCTTTGCGATGTTGGTTTCCCCCGACTTGGGCGGCATCATCCCCGCCGAGACAGATACATTCACAGCCAAAGACACCAAGACAGCTCGTAAGTTCGGGAAATCATGGATACTTGGCGCCCAGAAGTCACATTTGACAATCCGTATCGGCCCGCAGGCCGCCGCGCATATGCGTGAAAAGCAACAACGTCTTGAATTTGAACGCCAGTCCCGAGAGGAGCGCAGCGGCCCCGTTCGCCATTGGGTAAGCGAGCACGAGCGACGTTACAGAGACGGCAAAGTCGTATTGGTCAAAGGGCATCATAGAGGCCACATACCGGATCCTTCTCTGCCAACGCGCGTCATGGGTCCAAAACCAAGCGTAACCGATTTTGACCTAACGCTGAGAGATTGAAGGCAGATTGATTGGCTCAAAGTTGCTTTTTGAACCTGTTATCCAATGGCGCGAACACCGAAAATTGGTTGGCGAATTTTGTTGAAAAACTCTTCCTTGATCGGGTTCCCCTTCACTGATTCAATCGCCCTATTGATTGGGGGATTTGGCGATGATGGGTCCAAAGCAGGAAGCACAAGCAGCGCTGTTTTACGAGTTCTCGCTGGAAGACCATGTTCCCCAAGATCACCTGCTGCGCTCGATAGATCGGTTTGTCGACCTGAGCGACATCCGCCAGTATTTGGCAGAGTTTTACAGCCACACAGGCCGCCCGTCGATTGACCCTGAACTGCTGATCCGGATGCTGTTGGTAGGGTATTGTTTCGGCATCAGGTCAGAGCGCCGGTTGTGCGAAGAGGTTCATCTGAACCTGGCCTATCGCTGGTTCTGCCGCCTTGATCTTTCTGACCCGATCCCAAACCATTCGACGTTTTCAAAGAACCGTCACGGACGGTTCCGTGAGAGCGCACTCCTGCGTCATCTGTTCGAGAAGACTGTCGCACGGTGCATCGCTGATGGCTTGGTGAGTGGCCAACGTCTGGCTGCCGATGCCAGCTTGATCGAGGCTGATGCCAACAAGCAGAACTCCACCCCAAAGGAAGACTGGGATCACAGCGCAATTGATCCACGCGATGCGCCACGCGCCGTTCGCGAGTATCTCGACGTCTTGGACGATGCTGCTTTCGGGGCGGCATCAACCGTAGAGCCGAAGTTCACGTCACACTCTGACCCTAGCAGCCAATGGACCGCAGCCCGCAAAGGCCCCGCTTTCTTTAGCTATTCCACCAATTATCTGATCGATACCGACCACAGCGTGATCGTTGATGTCGAAGGGACGAGATCAATTCGACAGGCCGAAGTCGGATCGGTGCGTACCATGTTGGATCGCATCAAAGATCGGCACGATATTGACCCAGAACGTCTTATCGCGGACAGCGCCTATGGATCAGGACCAATGTTGGGATGGCTCGTGGGTCGCGACATCAACCCACATATTCCGGTGCTTGATAAGGCGGGCCGAACAGACGGGACGTGGAGCCGCACCGACTTTGAATGGGACCCAGATAACAACCAGTACATCTGTCCGGAGGGTGAGCCACTCAAGCAGTTCCGGCGCAATTATTCCGACCCGAACCGGGGCCCCAGCGGCAAAGGTGTCGCTAAGTATCAAGCTCTAAAACATACATGCCAAGCTTGCCCATCAAAGCCAAAGTGCTGCCCAAATGCCGACGCCCGCAAGATTACTCGCGAAGAACACGAAGACGCCCGTCAAGTTGCCCGCGACATTGCCACAACCAAGCAATACGCGATCTCGATGCGGCTCCGAAAGAAGGTTGAGATGCTCTTTGCACACCTCAAACGCATTCTCGGCTTGGGACGGCTTCGATTACGCGGGCCATGCGGCGCAAATGACGAATTCCTCCTCGCCGCTACCGCCCAAAACCTCCGCAAACTGGCCAAGATCTTTCCTGCACCGCAGCAAACGGGCAAAGCCTGATAGAAAAGGTACTCGCGCTTTGTTTGGAACGCTACTTTCTGCGCCCGCAACACGCTGTTTTTCCACAGAATCGGCGGGGAGCGGCCGTTCGCTGCGTCGGCCGTGAACGACAGAGGTGCGCAGAAAACTGGCTTCGCAAATTATGGCCAGTTTCCCAACAGGGGCCTTTCGTGTAACGTGCGGCGAAAGCCGTGTGAGATGCAGGTTTCTCGGACGCCATGAGCGACGTTTGGGTAGCGCGTGGCGTTGCCTGGCGTCGGAGAAGCGCTCAGGCGGGAAATCGCGGGGTTGGTCTTGGTGGGCCGTTTGTTGCTATG
>NZ_JASMWN010000054.1:0-7642 GCF_032595355.1 Sedimentitalea todarodis
CCTGAAATCTACACTCGAAGCCATCGCCGCGGGCCATCCGAAAAACCGCATCGACGACCTGCTCCCCTGGAACTTTCGATCGTCAACCTGAAAGCCCGGTGCCCTCCAGCCGCCGCTTACGATCATGGGCTCTATGTGCTGGAAGGGAAAGCTGCTTATCGGCTCAATGAGGATTGGGTCGAAGTTGAGGCCGGCGACTATATGTGGCTGCGCGCCTTCTGCCCACAGGCGTGTTATGCGGGTGGACCCGGAAAGTTCCGGTATTTGTTGTACAAAGACGTCAATCGTCACATGGCACTTCGTTCACCAACCACATTGTCACGTGCCAGCCCATCGCGGATCAAGGCCGCCGCTGAGTAGAATCTCCGCCTATTGCGGCGGACAATTCATGAGCCGCCGCGACAACCGCATTGCTCAGATCAGAAATCTGACCGGTTCCGACACGTGATGTCGGGCCGGACACTGAAATGCCCGCGATGGCTTCGCCGTGGATGTCAAAGACAGGCGCTGCAATGCAACGCATCCCCGAATTCCGTTCCTCTCCATCAATGGCATAGCCGCGGTCTCGCGCCCGTTTCAGGTCTGCAGTGAGCTCGTCTGGGGAGGTAAGCGTGAAATCCGTGAACCTTTCAAGCGGTGCTTCGGACAGGAACCTGGCGACACGATCTGGACCCATCTGGGAAAGGAGGGCTTTGCCTATTCCAGAGGCATGCAACTGCGACAGGGTGCCGGGCGGAAAGAAGGCTCTGATGCTGGCATGGGTTTCGACCTGGCTGACGAACAGAACGTGCCCATTTCGCTCGATTCCAAGGTTCGCCGTTTCACCCGATACTTCCATCAGTTTTCTTAGTATCGGCCTTGCGCGCTCGACAAGGCTCGTCCGGAGCAAGAAACGAGACCCAATAATGAATGCCTTGGGACCGATGTGCCAGACCTGGTCGATCACATCAAAATCAACCAGCCCCCGACTCTCCAGCGTGACGAGCACCCGGTACATTGTGGAAGGTGATTGGTGCAGTTCATTTGCCAGCGTTGTCAGAGGCTTGCCCTGCCCTTCACTCAGAAACTCAAAGACCTCCATCGCACGGTCAAGAGACTTGATGATGTTCTGTGCGGTTTTGTCGTGCCAATCGCGAGGTCTTCCGCGAGCCTTTCGACTTGAGTTGCCAGCATTATCTTGGAATTTCATAAGAACCATCTCAATCTATGTGAAAAGTGTATTCGCCTGTTGAAAAATATAACTCATTGATAACGAAAGAATTTACCATGCATGGCGGGTTTCGAAAAACGATTTCAAAAAAGTATCGAAATCTGTTCCAGAAATCTACTATGGGAACAAGACAAAAAAGGAGACGATCATGAGCTTCCAGAACCCAGTATTCATTCCTGGCCCGACCAATATGCCCGAAGCCGTTCGGCAGGCCTGCTACATGCCGACAATCGACCACCGCTCGCCAACTTTTGGCAAGATCCTTCATCCTTGCCTTGATGGCGTGCGCAAGGTCCTGAAATCCGACTCTGCCAAGATCTTCATCTTTCCCTCCACGGGGACTGGCGGCTGGGAAACAGCATTGTCCAACAGCCTGAACAGCGGTGACAAAGTGCTGGCGGCGCGCAATGGCATGTTCTCACATCGCTGGATCGACATGTGTCAGCGTCACGGCCTGAATGTGACGGTTGTCGAAACACCGTGGGGTCAGGGTTTGCCAGCTGACAAATACGAGGCCATTCTAACGGCCGATACGAACCATGAAATCAAGGTTGTGCTGGCAACACACAACGAGACCGCGACTGGCGTCAAGTCTGATATCGCAGCTGTGCGCCGCGCGCTCGATGCTGCGGGGCACCCTGCCCTGCTATTTGTTGACGGAGTCAGTTCCATCGCGTCCATGGATTTCCGATTTGATGAATGGGGCGTCGATATCGCCGTAACAGGAAGCCAGAAGGGTTTCATGTTGCCTGCCGGTCTGGCTATTCTCGGATTCTCCGACAAGGCTGTTGCGACCTCAAGGACAGCAACCCTGCCCCGGACGTTTTTTGACATTGCAGACATGCAAAAGGGATATGATGCGAATGCGTTTCCCTATACCCCGCCCGTTGGTCTCATGAACGGCCTGAAACTGTCTCTTGATATGCTTCTTGATGAAGGACTTGAGAACGTGATTGCGCGCCATCATCGCATCGCAGAGGGTGTGCGCATCGCGGTCGCCGCCTGGGGTTTGGAATTGTGTGCCGCGTCTCCGGATCTCTACTCTGACACGGTAAGTGCAATCCGCACACCGGAGGGTTTCAACGCGACAGATATCGTCACGCATGCGGCCAACACCTACGATGTTGCATTTGGTGTGGGCCTTGGCGAAGTCGCGGGCAAAGTTTTCCGGATCGGCCATTTGGGCAGCTTGACGGATGTCATGATGCTGAGCGGTTTGGCCACTGCGGAAATGTGCATGGTTGATCTTGGTCTGGACATCAAGCTCGGTTCCGGCGTCGCCGCAGCGCAGGAATACTACCGCACGAATCCTGCCACCGCGATCAAGATCGCAGCGTGACCATGGCCTCCGCGATGTATATCCCAACGTTTCAGGACATGCTTGACGCGCATGAGCGCATCAAGCCCCACATAAGACGTACGCCGATCCGAACTTCGGCGTACCTCAATGAATTGACCGGCGCACAGCTGTTCTTCAAATGCGAGAACTTCCAGGAACCCGGAGCGTTCAAGGTTCGCGGCGCGTCCAATGCCGTTTTTGGTCTCGACGATGATCAGGCCAAGAATGGCGTCGCGACGCACTCATCGGGCAATCATGCGTCCTGCCTCAGCTATGCGGCCAGCTTGCGGGGCATTCCCTGCAACGTTGTCATGCCTCGCACCGCGCCGCAGGCCAAAAAGGATACAGTCCGCCGCTATGGTGGAAAGATTACCGAATGTGAGCCTTCGACGTCTTCACGCGAAGAAACCTTTGCCAAGATTCAATCCGAAACGGGTGGCGATTTCGTTCATCCTTACAACGACCCGCGTGTGATTGCGGGCCAGGGCACCTGTGCCAGGGAACTCATGGAACAAACTGACGGGCTGGATATCGTGGTGGCCCCGATTGGCGGCGGCGGCATGGTTTCCGGCACCTGCCTCACTTTGTCAAACCAGGCACCGGAAACGCAAATCATCGCGGCTGAGCCAGAGCAGGCCGATGACGCCTATCGGAGCTTCAAGGCAGGCCATATCATTGCGGATGACGCGCCAAAGACCATCGCCGATGGACTGCTCGTCCCTCTGAAAGACCTGACCTGGCATTTTGTGTCAAATCATGTGACGGACATTCTCACAGCGTCTGAGGAAGAGATCATCGACGCGATGAAGCTCGGCTGGAAACACCTGCGCATTGTCATGGAAGCCAGTTCTTCTGTTCCGCTCGCGACCATCCTCAAAAACAAAGATCGGTTCGCTGGCAAGCGGGTCGGCATCATCATCACCGGTGGAAATGTCGATCTCGACCTTCTGCCGTGGCTACAGTAAAGGGAAACAACGCTATGAACACCCGTGTAAATCTCGAAAACCTCGAAGTTGGCTACGATGTCCCTGCCCTGCCGGGTATGGACGAGGCAGACATCCAGACGCCCTGCCTGATCCTCGATCTGGACGCGCTGGAGCGCAACATCAAGAAAATGGGCGACTACGCCAAGGCCCATGGCATGCGTCACCGCGCCCACGGCAAAATGCACAAATCCGTCGATGTGCTGAAGCTGCAAATGGAGCTTGGCGGCGCCGTTGGCGTGTGCTGCCAGAAAGTGTCAGAGGCGGAAGTCTTCGCCCGCGCCGGCATCAAGGAAATTCTGGTCTCCAACCAGGTCCGCGACCCGGCCAAGATCGACCGCCTGGCACAACTGCCCAAGCACGGCTCGGAAATCATTGTCTGCGTGGATGACGTGGCGAATGTGGCGGACCTGTCGGTGGCGGCCAAGAAGCATGGCACCGAGCTGGGCGTGTTCATTGAAATCGACTGCGGCGCAGGCCGCTGTGGCGTGACCACCACCGACGCGGTCGTGGAAATCGGCAAGGCCGTGCGCGACGCAGAGAACCTGACCTTCAAAGGCATTCAGGCTTACCAAGGTGCGATGCAGCACATGGACAGCTTCGAGGACCGTCAGGCCAAGCTCGACGCGGCGATCGCGCAAGTGAAAGACGGAATCGACGGGCTGAAAGCCGAAGGCATCGAGTGCGATCTGGTCTCCGGCGGTGGCACCGGCTCCTACTACTTCGAGAGCAACTCCGGCGTCTATAACGAGCTTCAGTGCGGGTCCTACGCCTTCATGGATGCCGATTACGGCCGCATTCTCGACAAGGATGGCAAGCGCATCGACGATGGCGAATGGGAAAACGCCTTCTTCATCCTGACGAGCGTCATGAGCCACGCGAAGGCTGACAAAGCCATCGTGGATGCCGGTCTCAAGGCGCAGTCTATCGATAGCGGCTTGCCGTTCATCTATGGGCGCAACGATGTGGAATACGTCAAATGTTCGGACGAGCATGGCGTCGTGGCCGACCCCGAGGGCGTTCTGAAGGTCAACGACAAGCTGAAGCTGGTGCCGGGTCACTGCGATCCGACGGCGAACGTGCATGATTGGTATGTCGGCGTACGCGGCGGCAAGGTCGAAACCCTGTGGCCCGTGTCGGCCCGTGGCAAAGCCTACTAACATTTTCTGAGGCAGCAAAGTTCGGCTCCAAAAGAGCCGCGAAGCCGCCCGTATGCCTGCCGCCTTCTGGCAGCGCATACGGGCGCACATTCAAACGGGAGAATCCAATGTTCATCGTACCAGAACGTGAAATCGCGGACTTGATGACACGAAAGGCCGCTTTTGATGCTGTTGAAAGTGTCTTCGCCGCCATGGCCTCGCAGGACGCCTACAACTTCCCCGTCATTCGCGAAGCGATTGGCCATGAGGATGCTCTCTACGGTTTCAAAGGCGGCTTCGACAAGGCCGGGATGACCCTTGGGCTGAAGGCTGGTGGCTATTGGCCAAACAACCTGGAAAAGCAGAACGTTATCAACCACCAATCGACGATTTTCCTTTTCGATCCTGACACCGGAAAGGTGGCGGCGATAGTGGGCGGCAACCTGCTGACTGCGTTGCGCACCGCAGCAGCATCTTCAGTGTCGATCAAGCATCTGGCCCGCCAAGACGCCAAGGTCATCGGTATGATCGGTGCAGGACACCAGGCGACCTTCCAGCTGCGCGCAGCACTTGAACAGCGCTCCTTTAGCAAGGTCATAGGCTGGAACTATCATCCCGACATGCTGCCAAATCTGGAAAAGGTTGCAACAGAGGCCGGCTTGCCGTTTGAGGCCGTTGAGCTTGATCAATTGGGTCACGATGCTGACGTGATCATCTCGATCACATCCGCGTTTGCTCCCTCGTTGATGTCGGATCATGTTTCTGAGGGGACTCACATTGCCTGTATGGGCACTGACACCAAGGGCAAACAAGAAGTTGAATCCGCGCTGTTGGCCCGGGCAACCGTCTTCACAGATGAAGTCGCTCAATCTGTGAGCATCGGCGAGGCGCAACATGCAGTCTCAGAAGGACTGCTCAAGGAAAGTGATGTGAACCAGATCGGAGCCGTTATCAACGGTACTCACCCAGGACGCAGTTCCGACACGGAAATCACTCTCTTTGACGGCACCGGCGTCGGCTTGCAGGACCTAGCCGTGGCTTCTGCCGTGGTGGAACTTGCCGTCCAAAAAGGCGTTGCGATCGAAGTCGATTTTTGAGGGGATGAGCGGGTCTCACTACCCGCACATTTTCTTACCCGGCGGCATGATCTGATATCTTCTAGCCGGCACCACGAGGCCTGCTGGAGCGCACGCACGCAACATAGGCCAAATGCGTGACACAGAGAACTGAGAGGAACGAAAATGCGGATTGTCATCAATGGGTTTGGACGGATCGGGCGCACGATCATGCGCCAGATTCTGAGCCAGCCTCGGCACGATGATATTGAAATCGCATTGATCAACAATATCGCACCTCTCGAAACTTGCGCTTACCTGTTTCAGTATGACAGCACGTTCGGACCCTACCCCACCAGAGTCGAGACAAGCCGAAGTGCATTGATCGTGGATGGGAGGCGCATCCCGTTCGCACGAACTGACAAACTGGCAAACTAGGATTTCTCGCAGGTTCATGTTGTTCTT
This sequence comes from Sedimentitalea todarodis, assembly GCF_032595355.1. Lineage (NCBI taxonomy): Bacteria > Pseudomonadati > Pseudomonadota > Alphaproteobacteria > Rhodobacterales > Paracoccaceae > Sedimentitalea > Sedimentitalea todarodis. The sequence continues at coordinate 6,192 of NZ_JASMWN010000054.1, forward strand.
GAATGCACGGGCAGGATTCCGTCACGACAGGTTGCCGAACGCGGATTGCACGCTGGCGCGGGTGCGGTATTGATCTCAGTCCCTTCGGATCATGCGGATATCACGGTCGTGAAAGGCGCGAATGACTGCACGGCTATGAATGCCAGAATCGTTGCCAATTCATCCTGTGCCACGAATGCAACCGCGTCTCTGCCAAGCGCCATTGATACCGCTCTGAAACTCGAGCGCGCGCATGTCGCGACAATCCATTGCTATACGGGAAGTCAGCCGATGGTCGATGCTCCCCGCGATGATCTCTCGCGTGGCAGAGCTGGCGCGGAATCGATGGTGCCGACAACAACAAGCCCAGCCAGGGAACTTCGGAAGGTTCTACCCGGTATTGCCGGGCGAACTACCATTCCGGGTGTGGCAAGTTGGCGGCGCTCCGCCTTGTCCTTCCCCTCCCGCCTGGCCATGAGTTTTGCCTGATCCTTCAGATCCAGCCAGCGGCCAAGGCGCCGGATCGAGGGTGGTGTCAGCCCTTTCGCCTGGCAGTCGGCTGCAACCTCACGCCAGAACCGGGTTTTGGTCGGATTGCGACAGGTGGCATAGAACTCCTTGAAATGATGGACCACGATCGCCTCAATCGCCGGCGCCATTGGCTGCATGCCTGGCTTTGGGCCTGAGCAATTCGGCAGCGGCGCGCTGGTCCGCGCTTCGTCCCGAAACTGCTTCGCCAAACGATAAACCGTCGCCCGGCTGACATTTAGCTGCCGCATCACCCAAGCAACGCCACCCGAAAATCGCATCGACGACCTGCTTCCCTGGAAGTTCCAGCCGTCAAGCTGAAACCCCAGTGACCTCCAGTCGCCGCTTACGACCGTCATGCTCCTTGGATATGCGGTTGGCCCCAGGCGCTCAGAGAGCGTCAGCTCTAATTTTGGCAAGGAAGACACGCTGGATTTGGGTTGTTGGATCGAGATTTTCGACGATGGCGCCCTGTTGGCCCTCAATTCCAAAACCGGCTTGCACGGAGTTGAGATCGGCCGGGGCTCATCAGATCAATCCTGCCCCGTGCACGCGCTGGAACAGTGGCTGCATGTCGCCAGGATTAGGTTCGGGCCGGTCTTTGTGCGCAGCTCGCGCGACGGCAAGAAAGCGCAGCACGCCCGGCTGAACAAGCGGACGGGGCTCAAGAGCAACATTCGCGCCGAGCTCCCGAAAAAAGACCGCCTCGCCCTGTTTTCCGGCCACAGCCTACGGACGGGCCTCGCCTCTTCGGCCGAGGTCGACGAGCGCTACGTCCAGAAACATGCAGGTTTCTCGGACGCCATGCTCGACGTTTGGGTATCGCGTGGCGTTGCCTGGCGTCGGAGAAGCGCTCAGGCGGGAAATCGCGGGGTTGGTCTTGGTGGGCCGTTTGTTGCTATGGGGATTTGGGCTGTGGGCTTGGCATGGGGCTGATCTGGCGG
>NZ_JASMWN010000055.1:0-7601 GCF_032595355.1 Sedimentitalea todarodis
CAATGACTGCGAAGAGAAGTGTGACCCGGATGAGAGACAATGATCCCTACAGCACGGAAATCAAAAGATGAAATAAACTTGACCCAAACGCCCGATTAGAGAAGTGAGTTTTCGCTGCGCTTGCGCCAACGTCTGCTTGGGAAAAGTTATTGTCAGATTCCTTTAACGGCATTTCCGATAATTGCCTTGGGGCGATGCATGGCAAGTTGCCTTCGCGCTTCGTCATGACGCCCCAACCGCAGCAGGACACCGACTGACGCATACTCTATCAAATCACGCTGCGCGCGACTGCCACCAAGCCGCGCGTGATCCCAAAGCGCTTTTGTCAAGAGGTCATTCGCATCCGTCCAGTTCTGATCAGCTATGGCACCGAATGCCTCAGCCAGATATCGCACAAGATCGGCTGCCGGTCCCTTGGCACCTACAATGATCCGTTGAAGTTCCTCGGACCTTCCTGCCATCGCATATCCAAGTGCTGCATGTGCATCCGCAAAACCCAAGCCGGGGTTCGGAAACTTCTCTGCGGCATAGTCGCAGACGATCTGCCACCGTTCTTGAGGAACCTCTACACCCGAGAGCTCTGCCCGATATAGAACCGCCGCCAAATCAACCATAACATTTAGCGGAGGCCCCCATGCCCCGCGCGGATCGATATCCCGGTCGACAATGCGCCACATCTCATCGGTATCGCCACGCGCCAATGCCCAGAGCGCAATATGCCAAGCGATATGGCAATGCATTTGGCCCTCTTTTTGGTAGGAACGTTGCCAGTCCGTGATAAATGCATAGCCCGCTTCTGTCTGGCCTGTTTCATAATAGAGATGTGATCGAAAATGCGCACCATGCGCATTCCGCGGATTGGCCGTTAGTGATTTATCAATGCTCTTTTCGGCAAGGTGGAATTGGCCGACCTCGACTTGCGCAAACCCCAACAGACCTTGGAGCCACCAGTCATCGCCATAATGGGGTTCTAGAATCTCAGCCAACGCAAGGTTCTCGGCTTCGCGTCCCGGCTCGCCACTGAATCCGATCAGACTCAGGACGCCCAGACAGGCTTGCGCGATAATCACATCACGGGGATAATCTTGCAATTGATCACGCGCGGCCTGATATCCAGCGGCGTTTTTGCCTTCGATCAAAAGGCCGATGATCTTGATCTGCCGCGCTTCCCGTTCCGTCAGCGGCCCGTCGCATTGTTTGGCGAGATGAAGTGATTGTTGCGCGCCAGTTCTATCTCCGACGAGCTGCCGATAACGCGCCAATACGACATGTGGGAGGGCGAAGCCTTCGTCTTCTTGGGTCGCCAGTTTGAGCGCGGCTTCAACGCCGATCTCGGCACCTAGGAACCGATCAAGGCCAAGAATATACGCATCTCTGGCCTTTTGCGAGTTCGTCGAAAGCGAATATCCGTATCTGTCTTTCATCCCCAACACCATGTTTGAGCCAATGCTACAACAAACCGCACGAAAAGTCAGTGACTTCGCAAAAGCGGTCGCTGATCAGTCGCACAGCATTCAGAACAATGGGCTCTGCACCCGCTTTCGAGGCGTTTTGCCCGAACGCTGGCTATGGAAGCGCCAAAGTCAGCGAATCGAATGAAGCCGCAGAGTCTCAGTTACATAGCTTGCGAGGCGAGCGGCAGGTTCCAATCCGCCCTCAACCTCGATCACGCCGCACTGGCATTGGGCGGCTCAGAGCCGAGGCTGTGTGAAAACAAAGCGAAGTAATATCTCTCGCCGAGTTCGTTTCTAACTTTCCTTTAATTTAGCTCTCAGCCTGACGAGAAAGCGCATATATCTCAGTTATTTGGCCCGAAGTGTCAGTCCGCCAGTGTTTTCACACAGCCTCAGCCCTAAGGAGACATAAACCAACATCACCGATTAGCTATGCAGTTATTGACGGTGCGGGTCCTTTGCCGGAAGTGCATCGCGCAAGTCCTCGGCGTTTTTCCATTCTGGTTTGGCGCTCGCCCCGGTCTCGTCCGGTATGAAGGAGGAAGCAGCAGCTTTGTTCAAATCGGGGATATAGCGCGGACAGTTTGGGAAGATTTCGTCGGCATCGACACGCACGGTCATCTTGTGGCCTTCCTTCGTTGGGCCGTCGACAAGAGTGCAATTGCCATTGACGCGCAGTCGCTTTGGCTGAGCGCCAAATTCAATGAAAAGAAGTCCGATTCGCGGTGATTTCAATACATTACCGAGGCTGCGATACATCGAGTTTCCATCAAAATCCGCCCACTCCAATCGCGTCGGATTTGTGACACGCACAAATCCGGGCGCACCGCCCCGAAAGGAACAGTCGACGCTTTGTCCGTGTGCCGTAGCAATGAAAAAGAACTCTGCATTTTCTATGAAGTTGACGTCTTGCTCACGAAACTCGGAAAAACGCCGATGCTTTTCCAATGCATCTGCCATTCGGCGGCCATCAAACCTGTCCTGCAACTCGCGGTGACCATCGTGAAACATGCTGGTTGATTGCTCTGACATCTTCGACCCTCCCAGTAGGCTGACGCCAGACTACCATACTTTCATGCATTCTGAGTGTCGGCTCCGTCCGCGACCTTTAAATTCGACCTCTGATCTTCGCTGCGGTCTGCATGAATGGCCGCGCTTTCCGCTGCACAACGGTACCGGGTTTTCCGCTCGCGCGGCATTTCCGGCGCGGCGAGCGCACGCAGCGAAAAAACCCAAGGAACAGGTGGGCTCAGCGCTACCGCAGGAAGTGTCAAACGATCAAGACCGCTTCGCAATGACGAACGGCTTCAGCCGTTCATTAGAATTCTCAGATATCAATCCTTTCTGCTATGCTCAGCGCGTCTTCGAGCTCAACCCCCAGATATCTGACGGTGCTATCAACCTTTGTGTGGCCAAGAAGAAGCTGAACAGCACGCAGGTTACCTGTCTTGCGATAGATTTCCGCCACCTTCGTTCGGCGCATAGAATGGGTGCCGTAACCACTGGGTTCCAAACCAATCGAAACAACCCAATTCCGAACCAAGCGCCCATACTGGCGTGTTGATATGTGCGGCCGATCATGAAATCGGCTCGGAAACAAGAACTGGCATCCGATCATTTCCGGAGACTTGATCCAGTTAGTCACAGTTTCTCGCGTATTTTTAGCCAGTTCAAACTGGACAGGCTTGTTCGTTTTACTTTGAACGACGGACACTCTTTCACGAATTCTGTCGTCCCTGAGTAGATCAATGACCTTTAGTGACACCAAGTCGCAACCGCGTAACTTGCTATCTATTGCGACGTTGAACAATGCGAGATCACGGAGATTACCCGCTAGTTCGAGGCGAGCGCGGATGGCCCAGACCTGTTTGGGAAGTAGCGGGCGCTTTTGCCCGACGAGGCGGGCCTTATTCCAGGCTCTTCGTTTTGGGGTGACTGCGGGAAGTTGAACTCTTGGCATGATTTGCCCTCCATCCAACCCTCCTGCCCAAACATCAACACAGCGCTGACGACGTACTATAGCCTAAAAACTAATGACGGCTTCGCCGCTGGCGCGTCATTAAGTGTTTCTGCGGAAGCAAAAGACGGCTTCGACCTTGGAACAGACATTGCGTCAAGAACCAGAGGCTCGTCGATTGAATGAAAAGTGATTTTCAGCTACTTTCCAGATGTAAACCTTCAGGAGGTTTGGCATGTCCAACATATTTGATGTGATCGTGGTTGGGGCAGGAAGTGCTGGCTGCGTGCTCGCTTCGCGTCTGACTGAGGACAAGAACCGCCGTGTTTTACTTTTAGAAGCCGGAGGCCCCAGTGAAGACCCGCGCATCAACACTCCGGCCAAATTTGGCGCACTAACCAACACAAGATTTGACTGGGCTTTTCGCACGGCCCCTCAAGGTGCGCTCTCGGGGCGACAGATAGCTTACCCGCGCGGACGTTGCATTGGCGGCACAGGCTCTATCAATTACATGATCTACTTGCGAGGGCACCCAACAGATTACAACATGTGGCAACAAATGGGCGCGAGCGGTTGGGGTTGGGAAGAAGTCTTGCCTTACTTCAAAAAAGCGGAAAATTGGCAGGTCGAAGGAGAGTCTTCGATCCACGGATATAGCGGACCGCTGACAGTAACTAAGCCCGGCGAGCGGTCGCCCCTGACAGAAGTTTTCATCGAAGCCTGCCAGCAGGCGGAGGTGCCGTTCAATCCTGATTTGAACGGCACAGACATAGACGGCTGCGGTTACTTTCCCGCGACGTTGCAGGACAGCCGAAGAGGTAGCACTGCCCAAATATATCTTGCTGCGGCGATGGAGCGATCCAACCTAACTGTCGTGACCGGTGCAACGGTTTTGTCGCTGCAATTGCAGGGCACCCGAGTGGAAGGTGTGAACTATCTTGCTGGCGGGAAAACGCAACAAGCCACAGCGCAAGAAACTGTATTGTGTGCGGGAGCCATCGGCTCACCCCAGATTCTGCAACTTTCCGGAATTGGACCGGCAAATCTGTTAAATGAAGTGGGCGTTTTGGTGAAACACGACATGCCTGGCGTGGGTGAGAATTTGCAGGACCACTTTCACTATCGGGCTCGCTGGGAGATCGACCAACCCCTAACGTTCTACGGCCGAACTGCGGAGCAAACAGCAGAAGTTGAACGCCAATACATAGAAGAACGCCGAGGACCGTTGACCACTAACCACTTTGAATCCGGTGCTTTTCTTAGATCAGGACCTCATGTCGAAGTACCCGACATTGAATTGCTAATGATCCCATTTTTCATCAGCATGGGTGCGCCAGAGTATCGCCCACCGGACCGGCACGGATTTACGATTTCAGGCTTTCCCACCCGCCCATGGAGCCGTGGGCGGGTGACAATTAATTCAGCTGACCCTCTGGATAGACCTGTCATTGATCCCAGCTATCTCAGCGATCCGGCAGATATTGACCTGATGCGTGCGATTATTCGCGAAGCGCGCAAGATCGTGTCGCAGGACGCCTTCGCAAAACTGAATCCGGTGGAGATATCTCCTGGCCTCGACTGTCAAAGCGATGCTGAAATTTTAGATGCTATTCGCGAAGTCTCGTCTACGTCATTCCATCCGGTTGGCACTTGCAGGATGGGTCAGGGTGATGATTGTGTGGTTGCACCCGATCTGCGCGTGCACGGACTTCAAGGTCTGTCCATTGCTGATGCATCTGTGATGCCGCAAATGAACACGGGCCACCCTAACGCACCTGTCATCATGATTGCGGAGAAAGCTGCAGATTTGATTGCTCGGCGGGCCTGAGGCCCGGAATATGGTTTTACTCCCGAAACAGTCGTCTCTGATGTGAGTTCAAATGGCGGTTTCGTCCGCTGTCGGCAGCGTCAAGCAAGGTTCATGGCCGTCGCTCGCTTCTTAGTTGTGAGCAGAATTTCGGGCAAATACGACCGTTTTCGCCGATGACAGAAACGTATGAGTTTTGGCAATATCAGCGATATCGAAGGACGTTGGGCTGGCCGCCAATCTGACAGAAAAAATCCCGTCAGACGTACCTCTATTTGAACCCAACCGCCACGTGAACAGCGTCCGGGTAAACCAGCCGATCCCCTTGAACGTATCCCGAGAGTGCTTCCGCGACCTCGTCGATCAGTGCTTTCTGGGCCGCTTCGGCAAGTCCTGCAAATGCACCAGCAATAGGCATAGAGCCTAAATGCAAGGGCACAAACTCCGGCGCAAGCGGCACATCGATCATGAGCTCTTGTCGGTGGACAACTACATTGGCGAACCCGTGGGCGCTCACCTGATCTCTGAGATCGTCTAGTGACGGAGTTTGTCGTTGGGAGCGTTGCTTCTTCGCGATCTCAGGAGAAATGTGATGCTCCACCGCAGCGCAGAGGGCGTTTGTATATGGGCTATGCCCGTCCCAGATTGAGAACGCCAAACGTCCGCCAGGAACAAGTAGCCGCAAAAACTCTTTGAGAGCTCTGGTTTTGTCGGGGAAGTAGTGGTAACCGTGTTGCGACAGGATGACATCATAGGTCTCCGACGGTAGACCGCAGTCGCAGACATCGCTCTCGATCCAGTCGATGTCGAGGCCATCCGCCAGTTCTTTTGCTGCTGCAAGCATTGGCGCGTTAATATCGAGGCCGGCGACCCTTCCATTTGGACCGACGTTTACCTTCGCCATCCTAGTCGTCACACCCGTTCCGCAAGCAACATCCAGCACACGTTCCGAGGTTTGAAGCGCAGCCAGCTCAACAAGCGATTCCGCCCACCGACCGAACCAAAGCGGCACCATGACTTCCTCGTAGATTTTCGGGCCATTTCCCACCAACTGGAATGTCATGGTGATTATCCTGTTTCGCCGTTCGATTGGAAAGTAGAGTACGCGCCTGTCCACCAACGGGTCAATCACGGGTTAAACTTTCGACAAAAAACACAATGACAGAACTCTTGCGCCAAAAAACGATCGATTCTGACACACGAGTTTTGCAGTGACACAACTCAAGCGGGTTTTCGTCAGATGTGCCGAATGGCGGCACCATGCAGGTTTCTCGGACGCCATGCTCGACGTTTGGGTAGCGCGTGGCGTTGCCTGGCGTCGGAGAAGCGCTCAGGCGGGAAATCGTGGGGTTGGTCTTGGTGGGCCGGTTGTTGTTATGGGGATTTGGGCTGTGGGCTTGGCATGGGGCTGATCTGGCGGCGCGGTTGAAGGGCCCGTATTGCGCTCAGCGCGGTGTCGGCTTGACCAGCATTTTGACGGTATGCGTGGTGTTTTCTCGGAGCCATTGATTTTTGCCGCGTCGATGATCTGCTCAAAGTATGACGATGGGTTCGCAGGTGGCATCGGCTGCGGCTGATGGTGTCTTTGGTTATGTCTGGCGGGCGCTTCATGCTGCGGCCCTTGCTGATGTTGGCGGTGCTCTGGGGTGTTGGGCAGGCGCGAAGGTGTCGACGATGATCAACCGTCCCCCGCAGCATGGGCATGGCAGAGCGAGGATCCTGGGTGATTGATCATTCTCGCCTTCACTTGTGTCTTTGCGAATTGGAGGCTGATCCCCGAGCAGTTCCCTGATTCTTGCGACATTTGCGGCGCGGTTGCCATTTCCGAAGAAGCCATAGTGGCGGATGCGGTGCTGGCCTTTGGGCAGAACATGCATCAGGAACCTGCGGATGAACTCGTTGATCTTCAGGGTCATGGTTGTGTGGCCGGTGTTGCCCTCAGCGCGGTGTCGGCTTGACCAGCATTTTGACGGTATGCGTGGTGTTTTCTCGGAGCCATTGATTTTTGCCGCGTCGATGATCTGCTCAAAGTATGACGATGGGTTCGCAGGTGGCATCGGCTGCGGCTGATGGTGTCTTTGGTTATGTCTGGCGGGCGCTTCATGCTGCGGCCCTTGCTGATGTTGGCGGTGCTCTGGGGTGTTGGGCAGGCGCGAAGGTGTCGACGATGATCAACCGTCCCCCGCAGCATGGGCATGGCAGAGCGAGGATCCTGGGTGATTGATCATTCTCGCCTTCACTTGTGTCTTTGCGAATTGGAGGGGTCGTGTTGCACAGATCAACTGCAACTCGGAGCGCGCCCTCCCCGAGACGGAATTCAGGCGGTGCGCTCAAAGCTTGGTCGGCCAAGTCCGGTCATCCGGTTAAGAACCTGGACGCCAAT
>NZ_JASMWN010000056.1:0-7202 GCF_032595355.1 Sedimentitalea todarodis
GACCACGGCCAACACGAGGACGTTGACATCGGATTTGCCAATCTTCCAGTTGGTTCGATCAAGACACAGGTACCAACGATCAGGATTGCCGATCAGCGCCATGACGATGCCAACACTCCAACCCTTGAGCCGGCGCAGCGCCTTGCGCATTCTCTTGAATTGCCGGGCATGGGCATAGCGCCCGACCTGACCAGCCAGACGAGGCCCGAGACGGTTGTAATTCTGGCGAAGCGCGATCCCGGCCTCCCGGGCCAACCTGACCAGCTTGCGCCGGGCGGTTTCATACAGCCGAGCATCCGTTGGATGGGCGATATTCTTTTCCATCACGGTGGTATCAACGGTGACCCGCTTAAGGTCGTTACCTTTCACCACACCAGCGCGTTGCCCGGCCTCGATGGTCTGCGTCAGCATCCATTCGACACCTTCCTCACCAATCCGTTGGCGCCATCCATTGCCGGCAGGCGAATGTGCACATTCGCCGAGAGCGCGTCATGGATGACGGATCAAGCGGCAGTCGCTGTTGAAAGAACGTCTCGCCGCAGAAATGCTGCCAATACGGGTTCTCGGCCCATCGCGCCACCACTGCTTCGTCCGAGAGCGCATAGGCATGTTGAAGATAAAGTAGGCCGGCAACCAGGCGCGTCATGGTCGCCGGGCGGCCGGTGTAGGACGGAAAGAACCCCGCCCATTCACGCTCGAAGACATCCCAGTCAATCAGGGTTCCTAGCTTCACCAATTCGTGGCGCATGTCGATCATCTCGACCAATCGGGAACGCAGGAGATCGTCTTGTTCCGGAGGTGGCTTTCGTGGCTTCATTTTACGGCTCAAAATTGCAGAGTTCCTGCCCCCATAATACCAAACCCTGCACTTTCCGCTCAACAAAATCGTACTGTTATCAAATAAAAACCGATAGATATGAGTTGTTCAGGACGGACCAATTACTTCGCGTTCAGCATTGCTTGTCGCAGGATTGCGTTCATCCGGGACTGATAGCCTTTGCCACCAGCCTTGAGCCAGGCCAAGACATCAGCGTCTAGGCGTGCTGTGATCTGCTTCTTCAATGGGCGGTAATGCTCAGGCCGATGCATTTCAGCAAGCTGCGCATCCGTCAGCCCGGGAATGTCGCTCGTGTCGATCTGATCATCCGGCATTGCCGCCAGTCGCTTGAGGTCGTCTTTCTGTGCTTCCGTCAAAGGCGGGAGCGTATCGAGTGTGTGCTTAACCATTTTCATATCGCTTCCTTTCTCTACGTGTTGCGGGACGAGCAGAGATAATGCGGATCACCTCAACTGTTTCGTCCGTTGGTCCCTCTTCTATGAATGTGTGAGCCACCAGGACGACCGCTAAGCCGTCGATCTGGCCAACCGTCTGCCAGCGCGGTTCGCCATTCTCGATGCGGTCCTGCATTGAGAGGTGCAGCGGATCGAGGAACACACGGGCTGCAATCTCAAAGCTGAGGCCATGCTTCCGCTGGTTGGAGAGGTTCTTGTCCTCGTCCCATATGAATATGGGTGACGTCATAGAACAAATATAACGACAAAAATGTAATTATTCAACTAAGCGCTTCTCAACAAAGAACGGCTCCCCTACCCTAAAGCCACAAGCAACGGCATGACGACCTGGAGGGTAAAATATGACGTTCAATCCAGCACAGCATGGATTTTTCGAGCTGGATTTCGCGTTTCCCGGAGGAGTGGCCGTCTATGAGCTTGATCTTCAAGGCGTGGATCAGAACCAACATGATACGATGCGATTGAACTGCTATCTGTCTCAAGACGGTGATTTTGTGACGGTCTGGTATGGGTTACTCGATGCCCACATGACAGAAATAAGTCTCGGTTTCGCAGACGATCCAACTTTAGATTTCAATGAGCAGTACGAAGAAACCCTGTTTCGTGGCTACATCGCCGACAACGAAACGGGCGTGATCATCCTTAAGGCGTTGAGATTAGATTATCAAACACCCAATATCCTCGTCATGCCTGAGAAAGGCCGATTGGAATGTCACCTGTTGAAGGCGAGTTGATAGTCGGTCAGCTTTACCGTGCTAGTTTCCTAGGAAGCTAGATCTTTCCATGCTTTTCTTCAAGAAGGCTCAGCGCTTCCGCCAAGAGGTCAGGCACTTTGCGACGGGTTCGGATGGCAAGTATCTCATACCCGTCAGCGACGCGCCGCGTGACGCGCTTGTTGAATTGTACCTTCTCATCCTCAGCCACGTGATCGAACTTAGCAACTTCGGCGGGTTTTTGACGCTCAGTGCCCCCTGCCCCACTCAGGCGGCGACGCGGCGGCTCTGCAATTTGGAGACCCTTGGACATCACGCGGCCTCCTTCATGCCTGGCAGGCGGTTCATGATCGCTTGAGCAACCGCAATCGCTTTTTCCTGAACCTTCGGGAACGGCACTTCCGATGCAGATCGCCCTTCTCCGTGTCCCTGTCGGATAGAAGCCAGCTCCGGGAAAATCGGATCAAGCACATTCACTCGTGCCTTGGCGAGATAAGAGCGTGCGGCGCGATCTTCGGACTCGGACCCTTTGGCTCGACAGAAACAGAAGAAAATCCGATCCGAAGGCACCCCATTATCCTCCAACTCGTAAGCCGCTTCGATCTGCGGCTCCATGTCATCGAGGCTGTAGCCGGTCGGCATGAGGACGAGGTCGCTGTTTTGCGCCATGATGCGGCCTCCCTGCTCGGCATGGGCCGGTCCGTCGAGGATCATGAGGTCGAAGCGTTCGGCCTCCTTGATTGCACGATCAACGGTTCGATACTTTTCGACCGCAACTTCTGGGTGAAGCCCGGACTGATCGCGCCGTGCTTTCCATTTGGTCGAAGTACCCTGGGCCGGGTCGAGATCGGCGATCTTCACAGTCCAACCCGCGCGAGCCACTTCAACTGCTAGAAGCCTAGCGAGGGCACTCTTGCCGACGCCGCCTTTCTGGGAAATTAGGGAGATGATCACTGCTGCCTCCTATTTTTCTATTATCATTAGATCCTAGGGTGTGAGGAAAATAGAATACGAGCAAGCTAGGCTTCGCGGAATGCAGGAATTTAGGTTTCGAGAGTTGCAAATTTGCAGATAGCTAGGCCGCTATGATCCTAGCATTTAGGGTTGGCCGCGCTTCTCAAACCACTTGGCGCAGAATCCGGCGAAGGCCTTGTCAGGGTCGCGCGGCGCATCAAGGCCACCATCGGCCATCCAACTTCGCCAAACTTGCTCCAGATAATGAACGTCCCAGCCTGGCGCGGCGGCGCGAGCCCGTTCATGCGCGCCAAAACCGAGCCTGATTGTATTGTCCACGACATCACTGACGCGCGCATCCATTGTGCCCCGGTTCTCGAAGACGACCATCTCACCGTCCAGTCGGATCGCGTAATCGGGCATGTGATGATGCGCTTCGTCCTGTTCGATGATTGCACCGATCAGCCGACGGAACTCGCGCGTCGTCGAAGTCGATCCGCATTTCCTTTGAAGGGCGGGGAGACCGACGCGCCACTGAGTTTGCCGCCCACAATGCTTGCGGGCCAGCTCATACAAGCGGCGCTCCAATGGCTTGCGCAGCCGGAAGTAGTTGCGATGCAGGGTCAAGACTTCTTGAGCTCGGATCGCATTGAATACCCAGTCCGACAGCTCGATCTCGATCTCCTGCATTCGGCCGTCACGGGTTTCCCTTACAATCCGGGCACGGTCGATGATGCTGAATATGTCAAGCTGTTCCGTGCCCCCGGTGCTGATGTTCGTCTCGATCTGAGTGCCCTGAAGACGGACAAGCGCCGCACGCAGAGCTTTATAGCCACGTCCATCGGTCACGCGGTTCGTGGCCTTGAGCATATCGTAAGCCTTGAGCCGCACCACCCGCTGCACCTGTCGCCCCTCATTGAGGGCAGCGATGACCTGGCTGATGCAATAAATCAGGACATCGCGATCATGGATCGTGGCAAGACCATCGGAAGAGGGGCGAACCTCGACATAGTTCTTGCCGCTTTCATCCTCGTAGCGGCGGGGCTGATGGTCAGGCTTGGTTGAGAGCGAGAAAATCGGGTGCGCCATCGACGCCATATCGCCCTTGGGCGCAGCATCAAAGATATCGCATACGAAAAAATCCTTCTGATCCTGGCGATCGGGAAGGAGAGGGGATCGGCTGTCTTTCGTGATTTCACACACCATGCAGCGACTTTCGTGATTTCACACACGGTCGTCAAGAGATTCGTGATTTCACACACGCTGATGCATCTTTCGTGACTCTACACACGCTCTTTCGTGACTCTACACACGCTCTTTCGTGACTCTACACACGGGGGTGCCAAAAAAGACCCTTACAATCATAGGATTGCGCGACGTTTTTTGAACGTAACACAGAATCTAACACATATATAACACCCGGATTTTCTCTGGACGCGCTCAAGGAGCACTGTTTCGCTTGTCGGCTCCCCTCTGAATTGCAGAAAAAATCAGAAAGGGCAGGGCAGCAAGCTACAGACAGTGCCTTCTACAACCCTTCCGCTTCACTCCCTGACGATGACACAGAACGTCGTTGTCTTATCCGGATCGATATTTGGCCTGAACTCAGCTCCGATGAGGCTGCACGGCCATTGCCAGTCCTGGGGCAGGGCGGGGATGACAAAGCTGGCGAAGAGGAAAGCCGCGATCAAAGCGGCTGAGAAGACCAGAGGCAGGCCCAGAGCCGCTGCGCGGGTGATCTGCCGTCTACGGGCGTCATAGGCCTCCACGGTGCGCTTGAGCGCCTCCAGGGCGGTCTGTGAGGCCATGGCACCCTCTCGAGCCCCTTTGCCTGCCGCCACCTCTGTGGCCGCGCTCAGACGGCCCACACCCCGCGCCGTGCTGGTGTCAATCTGCTGCGGAATGTCCTTGAGCTGGTCATCGGTGAATTTGAACCATTCGATCGTCGCTCGCCTGGATCGCAGCCCTGATCTTCGGCGTCGTCGTCGCCTGCTTATGAAGTTGGATCAGCATTCTCGTCCTCCGTTCCGAACCTCACCCAAGATCGATCTTGCCATGAAAAGGGCAGAGCGCCGAGGGTCAATGTGATCGTCCGGGATGGAACACACAGGCTAACCCTGAAACGATCGAAAACCGAGGGAGTCGTGTAGTGTGGCGCGGGATGGAGCGATGCGTTTCTTCTAAGCCTTCTCAATCAGTTAGTCACATCATGAGACAAACGCGATTGCCCTGACCCGGAGTCGACCCTTATCAGGTCAGACGGTCGGCATGATTATGCGAGTGACGCTAATAGTAACAAAGAAATTGCTGCAGGTATTAAGCGGCCCAATAGTATGACCATGCTTTTCGTGCCAAGGTACCCTACAATTGCCGTGAACACGATCAGCGCCATTACCGCCAGTTGGACATCATAGAGAACGTTTTCGGGTAGGCGAAAACTCAAGCCAAGTCCTATTGCGATACTTAAATTGTAGGAGGCAAAACTCCTTCCTACTGTCGTGGTCTGAGCCACAGCACCAGCATCCTCAATTTTCAGCAACCGTTTTGCAACAAATGGCCAAAAGAAAGCCTGCATAACCGCAAAGATTACGTGACCCACGATCACAATTCCGACCATGATCTGTGAAAAAACATCCATACTACTATTCCTTCTTGGGCGCGTCATCGCGCAAAAATTGAGTTCCGAAACGCATCATCGCACGCACAAATTGGGTGCGGTTGGCACAGCCAGACTTTGAAAGTATCGCCTTGATTTGAACGTTGATGGTCGCGACCGCACGCTCGCGTCGGTCGGCGATTTCAGGGTTCGTCAGCCCTTGGGCAATCGGCTCGACAAGGGCCGTTTCAGTATTCGTCAATCCAAAAGCCGCGCCGACGCGCTCTACATTGCAGAGCATTGGAAGGCTGGTGTCGGTCGAGCAGATCAGAAAGCCATCAAAGGTGGCGCTTCCCATCTCTGAAGCATTATGCAACGGCGAGACTTCGACGCAGAGAGCATCGGTAGGGTTGCTCAATATGCTTTCCTTCCGCGGTCTCGCCCCAAACTGGCCGTGACGTGTCGCATGTTCCATCAGGTCTGACAGACGTTTGTTGGCATTGGCGCTACCGAGCAACAAACGCCCATCCGCCCCAACACGAAGGCTGCGATATGCCTCTTGTTGCCGTTGAAATTCTTCGTTGCGGGCCACGATCAAGCCACGTTGATCGAGAACGCACAACCCAATCGTCAGCTGATCCATCGCAGATAGAACAGCCTTGTAACGTTGGTGAAGTTGCCGAAATGGGATCGACAAATCCAAGGCTTTAGCGAGGTGTGGTAGTTGCGGACTTAGAAAGGATCGCTCTTGATCGGAAAGCTGGGGTCGACCCGCCCCGAGTTGCAACGAGAAAAGAGAAATCCACCGATTGTCTTTGTTCATGACCCCGGCAGCACGATGGAAGATGCCGATGGATTCCAGGAACTTCACGTGCTCACTACGGCGCAGTTCTTCTGACGTTGATGCAATCAAGGTGTCATCCAATAGCTCGACGGCGTCATAATCAGCAGTATGCTTGCGGACGATGTCCTGATCGCGCTCCTCGAGATGAGCGCATTTGTCGAGATAGAGCGAAAGCAGACTGGCCGGATAGCGGCCCGAATGTAGAGGAGCGGTTAGATGGCGGCTTCCCCCGGTCTCATTCCACTCGAAGACAATACTCCCGTGTGCCTTCGTACGGTCAACGACCTCATCGAGAACAGGCTGCCAGGCTATTGGGTCCGCGACAGCGTCATAGATCTTCAAAGTGAAATCGAGATCTTGTGTGTTCATCCGCCCTAACCACCAACTATTTGGAACATGATAGACGCCAACTTTTTGCACTGCATAGCCCAAATGGATGATGCCATTCGCGCGGCAATGATTCACGGTCACATGAAATTGGACGCAGCGTGATGCGTATGGCATTAAAAGCTGAATAATCGAACCCCGTTCGTAGCGCTGTGACATGATCTCGAAGAGTGGCGCGCAACCTGAGGATATGTTTGGCGAAGCCAAGGCCAAGGCTATCGAAGGATGCTTCCTCAAGCATTTTATGATAACCTAAGTGTATTCAACGGTCGTACAGTTTTAATCCCACCTGAGCAAAATTTGGCTCAGTTAGTGGCTGGGCTGTTTTGAAAGAGGACGTATTCATGAAACTAGGCAAGCTTGCTCGTAATTTGCTCAGCAACAGCGCACCAACTCTTTTGGCGGCTCTGGCATT
>NZ_JASMWN010000057.1:0-6199 GCF_032595355.1 Sedimentitalea todarodis
TCTTCAAAAAAGGGGTTGCGGCTGTGGATTAGTAGTCTTAGAACCCCCTTCACCGGGGTTGCAGCGATGTGGTTCTGGGGCGCTTGACGGGCTATACGGGCTGGGAACGGTACGGAGAGTTACGGGGCGGAACGATAAAATCAGAGGTAAGTGAGGCGGGGCGCGCCAAGGAAGACAGGGCGCATCTCAGTTTCTTTTGTCTCTACGCTCTTTGAAATTGATGATATCTGAAGAGATATGTGGGCGGTTTGGTTCATTCGATGGATCAACGTCTGTATATCGCGCTGGTAGGGTTTCGACCCGATGATCCAGTGTCAGCTTCACTGTTTGGACGGTTTCTTGTTATCTTTGGATAACCTGAAGCACAACAAACAGAAACTGCCCCGGTTGAACACCGGGGCGATGTGCAGAGGTTCGAACGTCAAGGATAAGCTGGCAACAGCTTTTCAACTTGAGAGTTTGATCCTGGCTCAGAACGAACGCTGGCGGCACGCCTAACACATGCAAGTCGAGCGCTCACTTCGGTGGGAGCGGCGGACGGGTTAGTAACGCGTGGGAACATACCCTTCTCTAAGGAATAGCCTCGGGAAACTGAGAGTAATACCTTATACGCCCTTCGGGGGAAAGATTTATCGGAGATGGATTGGCCCGCGTTAGATTAGATAGTTGGTGGGGTAATGGCCTACCAAGTCTACGATCTATAGCTGGTTTTAGAGGATGATCAGCAACACTGGGACTGAGACACGGCCCAGACTCCTACGGGAGGCAGCAGTGGGGAATCTTAGACAATGGGCGCAAGCCTGATCTAGCGATGCCGCGTGAGTGATGAAGGCCTTAGGGTCGTAAAGCTCTTTCGCCAGGGATGATAATGACAGTACCTGGTAAAGAAGTCCCGGCTAACTCCGTGCCAGCAGCCGCGGTAATACGGAGGGGACTAGCGTTGTTCGGAATTACTGGGCGTAAAGCGCACGTAGGCGGATCAGAAAGTATAGGGTGAAATCCCAGGGCTCAACCCTGGAACTGCCTTATAAACTCCTGGTCTTGAGTTCGAGAGAGGTGAGTGGAATTCCGAGTGTAGAGGTGAAATTCGTAGATATTCGGAGGAACACCAGTGGCGAAGGCGGCTCACTGGCTCGATACTGACGCTGAGGTGCGAAAGTGTGGGGAGCAAACAGGATTAGATACCCTGGTAGTCCACACCGTAAACGATGAATGCCAGTCGTCGGGTAGCATGCTATTCGGTGACACACCTAACGGATTAAGCATTCCGCCTGGGGAGTACGGTCGCAAGATTAAAACTCAAAGGAATTGACGGGGGCCCGCACAAGCGGTGGAGCATGTGGTTTAATTCGAAGCAACGCGCAGAACCTTACCAACCCTTGACATCCTCGGACCGCCAGAGAGATCTGGCTTTCTCGTAAGAGACCGAGTGACAGGTGCTGCATGGCTGTCGTCAGCTCGTGTCGTGAGATGTTCGGTTAAGTCCGGCAACGAGCGCAACCCACATCTTTAGTTGCCAGCAGTTCGGCTGGGCACTCTAAAGAAACTGCCCGTGATAAGCGGGAGGAAGGTGTGGATGACGTCAAGTCCTCATGGCCCTTACGGGTTGGGCTACACACGTGCTACAATGGTAGTGACAATGGGTTAATCCCCAAAAACTATCTCAGTTCGGATTGGGGTCTGCAACTCGACCCCATGAAGTCGGAATCGCTAGTAATCGCGTAACAGCATGACGCGGTGAATACGTTCCCGGGCCTTGTACACACCGCCCGTCACACCATGGGAGTTGGGTTCACCCGAAGGCCGTGCGCCAACCTCTTCGGAGGAGGCAGCGGACCACGGTGAGCTCAGCGACTGGGGTGAAGTCGTAACAAGGTAGCCGTAGGGGAACCTGCGGCTGGATCACCTCCTTTCTAAGGATGTTCCTAGCATCTGGTTGCGTTGCCAACACGCTCAAGTAGCGAGGCGGTCGCGCATGAAGATCATGGAACACTTAGCAAGATCAGCAAACAAAGCTGGTCAATTCGGGGCATCGCAAGATGACCCTTCGAGCCGGACCGTCCTCATATCTCTTCAGAACAAGGTAGCCCAGTGGGGTTACAAAATTGCCGATCTTGCTAAGTGCAACTGGCCCTCTCGGCAGATTTGCCCTGCAAATCGCCTGCCGGGCGACGCCGATCTCGCATAGCGAGATCAGCTGGGTCGGTAGCTCAGGTGGTTAGAGCGCACGCCTGATAAGCGTGAGGTCGGAGGTTCAAGTCCTCCTCGACCCACCACCGTTCATATTTGCGGAGCAAATTGAACGCGGCGGCAGTCGATTTCCGCAGGAAATCGATGAGAGCCATAACCGCAACCGGGCGCGCCGCAAATTGCTGCGCAATTCGCTTTCCGCGCTCGCCGAATTTGCCAGGCAAATTCAACGTGGGGCCTTAGCTCAGCTGGGAGAGCGCCTGATTTGCATTCAGGAGGTCAGCGGTTCGATCCCGCTAGGCTCCACCATCACATTGCAGAACATATCTTCAAGCATTCGCGGAATGTTTGAACGTCTGTTCTGCAGACGAATTGACATCGTATAGAGAGATACAAATAGCAACACTGTTTGATCGCCACGCGTAAGTGGATGATCTCGGTTTGGTGCCCTTCGGGGCGAGCGTTTGATCCGGTTGTTTCCTCGACCAATCATACGTCTGCCAGCTGAAACGAACAGAGTTGTCCAAGTCAAGTACACTAACCCGGTTCAACGCGAGTTGAACCATAGTCTGGCGCAAGCCAGGCGGGAAAAAGTATGCTTTTGGTTCGGAATAAGGATCACAGTTTCTTACCAGCTTCTGTGGTCGTGGCGGGCGCAAGCCTGTCTTTTTCTGGATCAAATCAAGCGCGAAAAGGGCGTTTGGTGAATGCCTTGGCAGTAAGAGGCGATGAAAGACGTGATACTCTGCGATAAGCCATGGGGAGCTGAGAATAAGCTTTGATCCATGGATTTCTGAATGGGGCAACCCACCTGATACTTTGCTATTTATACTACTGAGTTGAGATTGTGAGAGGGTTCGCCCTCAAGCAGCGCTCCGCGCGGTAGGGCAGAATAGTACGGTAAACCAGGTATTTATGACCTGAATACATAGGGTTATAAAGGCAAACCCGGGGAACTGAAACATCTAAGTACCCGGAGGAAAGGACATCAATTGATACTCCCCTAGTAGCGGCGAGCGAACGGGGACCAGCCGAGCCATGAGTGCGAATAGAATGCGTTGGAAAGCGCAACCATAGTGGGTGACAGTCCCGTATATGAAGCATGATTGGACGTATTAAGTAGGGCGGAACACGTGAAATTCTGCTTGAAGATCGGAGGACCACCTTCGAAGGCTAAGTACTCCTTACTGACCGATAGTGAACCAGTACCGTGAGGGAAAGGTGAAAAGCACCCCGACGAGGGGAGTGAAACAGTACCTGAAACCGAACGCCTACAATCAGTCGGAGCCCCCAATATTCTTCGGAATGGGCGGGGTGACGGCGTACCTTTTGTATAATGGGTCATCGACTTGGTCTCACAAGCAAGCTTAAGCCGTTAGGTGTAGGCGTAGCGAAAGCGAGTCTTAATAGGGCGTTGAGTTTGTGGGATCAGACCCGAAACCGAGTGATCTAGGCATGACCAGGATGAAGGTAAGGTAACACTTACTGGAGGTCCGAACCCACACCTGTTGAAAAAGGTCGGGATGAGTTGTGCCTAGGGGTGAAAGGCCAATCAAACTCGGAGATAGCTGGTTCTCTGCGAAATCTATTTAGGTAGAGCGTCATCCGAATACCCTCGGGGGTAGAGCACTGGATGGGTAATGGGGCCTTACCGGCTTACTGATCCTAACCAAACTCCGAATACCGAGGAGTACTAGATGGCAGACACACTGCGGATGCTAACGTCCGTAGTGAAGAGGGAAACAACCCTGACCTCCAGCTAAGGCCCCTAATTCATGGCTAAGTGGGAAAGCAGGTGGGACGACCAAAACAACCAGGAGGTTGGCTTAGAAGCAGCCATCCTTTAAAGATAGCGTAACAGCTCACTGGTCTAAACAAGTTGTCCTGCGGCGAAGATGTAACGGGGCTCAAGCCATGAGCCGAAGCTGAGGATGCCGCAAGGCATGGTAGCAGAGCGTAGTGTGACATAATTCCATGTCTCTTTAGCCACTTCGGTGGTTCTGGAGACACGGAATTTTCTGTGAAGCCGGCGCGTGAGCGATCCGGTGGAGAGATCACTAGTGAGAATGATGACATGAGTAGCGACAAAGAGTGTGAGAGACACTCTCGCCGAAAGTCCAAGGGTTCCTGCTTAAAGCTAATCTGAGCAGGGTAAGCCGACCCCTAAGGCGAGGCCGAAAGGCGTAGTCGATGGGAACCAGGTTAATATTCCTGGGCCATGGAGTGGTGACGGATCTCGAAGGTAGTTCATCCTTATCGGATTGAATGGGCTGCTCAGAGGTTCCTGGAAATAGCCCTCCTATAAGATCGTACCCTAAACCGACACAGGTGGACTGGTAGAGAATACCAAGGCGCTTGAGAGAACGATGTTGAAGGAACTCGGCAAAATACCTCCGTAAGTTCGCGAGAAGGAGGCCCAGTTTCTACGCAAGTATTGGCTGGGGGCACAAACCAGGGGGTGGCGACTGTTTATTAAAAACACAGGGCTCTGCGAAGTCGCAAGACGACGTATAGGGTCTGACGCCTGCCCGGTGCCTGAAGGTTAAAAGGAGAGGTGAGAGCCTTGAATTGAAGCCCAGGTAAACGGCGGCCGTAACTATAACGGTCCTAAGGTAGCGAAATTCCTTGTCGGGTAAGTTCCGACCTGCACGAATGGCGTAACGACTTCCCCGCTGTCTCCAACATCGACTCAGCGAAATTGAATTACCTGTCAAGATGCAGGTTTCCCGCGGTTAGACGGAAAGACCCCGTGCACCTTTACTACAGCTTCGCACTGGCATCAGGATTGTGATGTGCAGAATAGGTGGTAGGCTTTGAATCAGGAACGCCAGTTTCTGTGGAGCCTCCTTTGAGATACCACCCTTCGCACTCTTGATGTCTAACCGCGGTCCGTTATCCGGATCCGGGACCCTGCGTGGCGGGTAGTTTGACTGGGGCGGTCGCCTCCTAAAGCGTAACGGAGGCGCGCGAAGGTTGGCTCAGAGCGGTCGGAAATCGCTCGTTGAGTGCAATGGCAGAAGCCAGCCTGACTGCGAGACTGACAAGTCGAGCAGAGTCGAAAGACGGCCATAGTGATCCGGTGGTCCCGAGTGGAAGGGCCATCGCTCAACGGATAAAAGGTACGCCGGGGATAACAGGCTGATACTGCCCAAGAGTCCATATCGACGGCAGTGTTTGGCACCTCGATGTCGGCTCATCTCATCCTGGGGCTGGAGCAGGTCCCAAGGGTACGGCTGTTCGCCGTTTAAAGAGGTACGTGAGCTGGGTTTAGAACGTCGTGAGACAGTTCGGTCCCTATCTGCCGTGGGTGTAGGATACTTGAGAGGAGTTGCCCCTAGTACGAGAGGACCGGGGTGAACGAACCACTGGTGGACCAGTTGTCGTGCCAACGGCAGTGCTGGGTAGCTATGTTCGGACAGGATAACCGCTGAAGGCATCTAAGCGGGAAGCCCCCCTCAAAACAAGGTATCCCTGAGGACCGTGGTAGACCACCACGTCGATAGGCCGGAGATGTAAGCGCAGCAATGCGTTCAGTTGACCGGTACTAATTGTCCGATAGGCTTGATTTGATCCAGTAGAAGACAGACTTCGCAGCGCGCTCAACGGGCGCTCCACGCGGTCGCCCTTCGAAAGACAATCAAAAGCATACACAACACGTGTACTGACTTGGTCGTCGTTGAAAAACGACGGTATTACAGAGGGCTTCTTCGGTTTGGTGGTCATAGCACAAGTGAAACACCCGGTCCCATCCCGAACCCGGCCGTTAAGCACTGTTGCGCCGATGGTACTGCGTCTTAAGGCGTGGGAGAGTAGGTCACTGCCAAACCTAACAAGCCCTCTGAGCCGCAAATTCTTCGGAATGCGCGGTGTATCTCTCTCTCGATGACCCCCGACTCGCTACAACACCAGGGGAAACCAAATTGGCGCGGGATGGAGCAGTCCGGTAGCTCGTCAGGCTCATAACCTGAAGGTCGTAGGTTCAAATCCTACTCCCGCAACCAAATTTACC
>NZ_JASMWN010000058.1:0-5820 GCF_032595355.1 Sedimentitalea todarodis
GCTTGATGCAGAGCGCGGCCGCGATGACCGGTGAGATCAAGTGTCCGGTCAGCGGGTCTTTGACTGGCTCGAGCTTGGGTGGGACGCGTGGGGCATTTTTCGCCTCGGGCTTCTCGGCCCTTCGCCACGCCCCCAATAGGCGTTCGAGATTTGAATAGTTGCCTGCATAGCCCTTCTCCTTGCCGATTTCAACGTCTCGGGCCGAAGGCTGCGTCGATGACATTGGAAATGCGCGCATGGGCAAGCGCAGACGCATGCGATGGTCGCCAGAAGGTGCACACAACGTAGCCGTTGCGAGAGCCGCCGCCCTCGACGGGCGCTTGAGCGTCTCAGGTGCTACAATCGCTGCGTAGACCCCCAAGTTTTGCCCACTCCCGATGCGGCCGTTCACTGCGGGAAACAACAAGGTCTGCTGAACAGAAAAGCTTGCTGCCGACCTGACCAGCGTCAAAAAACGGGAGGCCGCCACCGAAGAAGCCTATGACGATTGTGACGAGCCTTTATTGACCGGTCGTAGGTCTTCCTTTTCGGGGTGGTTGTGAAAGCTGTACGCGGCAAATGGCTTCTGATCTCTGGAACAAAAAAGGCGCCCCAGATGGGGCGCCCTCTGGATTCTTAGCAACAAGGCATTCGTCAGCCACCCTGATTGCGCTGAAGGCTTTCAAGCACCTGATCAATCGAGAAGCTGGCCGGCTTGGAGCGCGGTGGATAGTCTTTGAAAGATGCCAGAAACTGCCCGACAAACGCCTGTGCAGGAACCAGCAAATAGGTCCGGTCGATACGCCATTGTCCATAGTTCATGGCCTCATGCTGAGCCCGCTCAAATGGGTCGCTGTAGAGATCCATGATTTTTGGAAGACGAAGAAAGGTGAACGGTTCTTCCCAGACGTCAAAGCCTTCTGCGCGCTGTTCGGCAAACACCACCTTCCAGCGACCATAGCGAAGGTTCAGCAGATCGCCGCCATCCGAAAAATAAAGAAACTCCTTGCGCGGTCCCTCTTCTGTCTCACCCCGGAAATATGGCATGAAGTCATAGCCATCCAGGTGAACCTTGGTGTTTTCCTCACCAAACTGCGGCCCTTCCAGCATCTTTTCCTTCATATCGGGATCGCCAAGAGCGGACATGAATGTAGGGAACCAGTCGAGGTGGCTGATGATCTGGTTGGACTTGCGGCCCGGCTCGATGACGCCCGGCCATTTGATCATCATCGGAACGCGATATCCGCCTTCCCAGTTGTCGTTCTTTTCACCCTTGAACGGTGTGGTGCCGCCGTCCGGCCAAGTGAATACCTCAGCGCCATTGTCGGTGGAGTACATGACAACGGTGTTATCGGCGATACCCAAATCGTCCAGCTTATCAAGCAATTCGCCGACCATGCCGTCATGTTCGACCATCCCATCAGGATAGACGCCCAGACCAGTCACACCCTGACTTTCGGGTTTCAGATGTGTGTTGATGTGCATCCGTGTTGAATTGTACCACAGGTAAAACGGCTTATCCTGTTCCACGGCGCGATCGATGAAATCAAGTGCCCCGGCAGTAACCTCTTCGTCGATAGTCTCCATGCGTTTCTTGGTGAGCGGTCCAGTGTCCTCAATACTGCCATCAGCGCTGGATCGGATCACCCCTCGAGGGCCGAACTTCTCGCGAAACTCCGGGTTTTTTGGGTAGTCAACATTCTCTGGCTCTTCTTCTGCATTCAGGTGGTAGAGGTTTCCGAAGAATTCGTCAAAACCGTGGTTGGTTGGGAGCATTTCATCCAGGTCGCCAAGATGATTTTTCCCATATTGACCCGTCATATATCCCTTGGACTTCAAATACTCAGCGATGGTGGGATCTTTAACACTCATGCCTTCTTTGGCACCCGGCAGACCAACCTTCAGTAGCCCGGTGCGAAACCCTGATTGCCCTGTGACAAATGATGCACGACCTGCGGTGCAGGATTGCTCACCATAGCCATGGGTAAACAACATGCCCTCGCTGGCAATTCGGTCAATGTTGGGAGTTTCATAGCCCATCATCCCCTGACTGTAGGCACTGACATTCCACAATCCGATGTCATCGCCCCAAATAACCAGAATATTTGGCTGATTTTCTTCTTGCGCCGAAGTTGAAGCAGCGGACAGTACGAGCCCACCACACAACAGCGCGGTTGATGCCGATTGGCTTATCTTATTGAATACGCTAGCCATTCTCATGCGGAGTTCCTCTGTTCCCACTAGTCAAGTGACCAAGACTATCATCTATGCTAGGTTTTCGCTTAGCATTTCCGGACAGAGGACGACCTGTTTGGCGTCCCGAGTGGGCACGAGGTCATATTGTCTGGAAGCCGGGGGTGTATGGGTAAGCTCAACGTAGTCGTCGCACAAGCCATCAAGCCCGTGCTTGGGGCAGTGCCAATGTCCAAGTTTAAACTTGAGCTATTTGCCGAGCGCGCGGGACTTCCAGCAAGTACTATCGAAGACCCAACTGGTTTTGTGCCGCTTAATGCAGTCGAGAGCTTTCTAAATTCAATTCACAAGGAGGTTGGTGATCCGACTTTCCTGTTCGACAGTCTCGACATAGACATCACTGAAAAGCGCGAAACGCACGCGGTCGTCGGTGTTCCGCTTCCCACAGGGGTCACCGGACAAGAGGCGCTGCAAATCATGTCAGCGACCTTTAACAGGTTCATTACGGGCCCGAGATACATGTGTGAAACTCGGGGCAATCGGCTTTGGGTGTTGAGAACGACCTCCGCGACCGATTGGTCAGACAATTGGTCCGTTGTGCAATATAATCTCAGTATCATGTTGCAGGGCGCGCGCCGTATCCTTGGTCAGAACGTGACTCCAGTTGCCCTTTGCCTGCCGGATGCACGGCGACCGGACAAGTTGCCCGAAGAATTCTGCAATCTCCCGATCAGTCGGAACAGGGATCGGTTCGGGATCGCTTTCAGCATCGTCGACGTGGCTTCAGCGAAGTTTGTTCTTGAGGCTGCAGAAAATCCTTCGGGGGGCCATCTGACTGAACCGATGTCTGATACCACCTTTCAAACGATTGCTTCTTGCCTTTCCAAGTTTGTGATGTCGTCAACGAGTGACCGACTGTCCGAACGCGTCGCTAAAGCCTTTGGGTTCAGCACACGGAGCTACCGGCGGCAACTGGCCAATTTGGGGACAAGCCACACGCAACTGCTGGCAGACGTTAGGCTAGATCTTGCGCTCACTCTACTAGCCCTCCACTCCATTAGCATCACTGAAATTGCCTATGAATTGGGATATGCCCATCCCGGCGATTTCACGCGATTTTTTAAGGCGAGGATGGGATGTTCTCCTCTTGAATTTCGCCAGCGGCGCTCTCAGACCAAACCAATATTGTAGGTTCATTAACATGTGGTCGTTCCGTAAAACAGGGGCATGATGAGCATTGGCGGTGACAGGTTTTGGAAAGGAATCGTCTTTCCGATACTTCTCAACCCTGACTTCTGAAGTGGAATGTTGGCTATCATCCTTCTCTCGAGATCAGCAAACCGCCTGCGCCACGTTGCTGATGGAGGCGGGGGCATTGCCGGTGGAGGAGTTGGAAACCCATTGGCCGGGCGAACGTATGATGGAGTGTGATTTTGTCCTTGCCGTTGGCGAGGTGAACTTACACACGCTGGAAGTCTCGGACCGGCGCGGTGTGCTGGATTTCGCCTTTCGCACAGTGCCCGAGCTGCGCCGTCAGGGGTGGCAGGTTATCGAGACGCGGAAATGGCCCTACCGCCTGAGCGAGGAGGCGGCTTCGCTGACGGTCGCGACACGGACCGAGGCGGGCGAGCCGTTTCAGGGCAATGACTGGTTCTCGCTGGGATTTCAGGCTGAAATCGGCGGCAAGTCGGTGGATGTGGCGCCGCTGGTGGCGGCCTTTTTGGAGCAGTTCCGTGAGGATTGGGAAGAGGTGCCGTGTGTCGAAACGCTCGCGCAACATCTGGCCGACCGGCCGGTCTATCTGGATCGGGGCAAGCAGGGATACGTGGCGCTGGATCTCAGCCCCCTTGTGCCCCTGCTGCACCTGTTCCTGACCCATCATGCCGAGCTCGGTGCGCTGCATCCATCTGATGCCACTGCCGCAAGGTTGGCTGAAGAAGCACTGGCCGGCAGTGCCATCCGTTTTGCGGACAACGCCGGTATTCTGCCACTGGCGCGCAGCCTTCAGGCACTGGCCGAGGCTTCCAGTTTTGAACAACCCAAAAGCTTGAACGCGCAGTTGCGCGACTATCAGGCCTATGGTGCGGCCTGGATGGGCAGCCTGCTAGAAGCCGGGTTTGGCGGTGTGCTGGCTGATGACATGGGGCTTGGCAAGACGGTGCAGACGCTCACGCTCTTGCAGGCGAGACGCGAAGCCGGAGCGCCCGCTCCGGCGCTCTTGATCGTTCCCACCAGTCTGCTGCACGGTTGGCAGATGCAGGCGGCGCAGTTCACGCCTGATCTGAGACTCGTGGTTCTGCACGGCCCCAACCGTGCGGCTTTGCGCGACGAGGCAGCCCAGGCCGATTTGGTGGTAACCACCTATCCCTTGCTGACGCGTGATCGCGATTGGCTGGCAGCGCAAGTCTGGCCGCTGGTCATTCTTGACGAGGCACAAACGCTCAAGAACCCGGCCTCGCAAATGTCCAGGACGCTGCGCGATATTCCTGCCAAAGGACGGCTGGCGCTGACGGGGACGCCCCTGGAAAATTCATTGCAGGATATCTGGACGCTGATTGACTGGGTGAACCCGGGGCTACTGGGTGACCGCAAGCGCTTTCAGTCGCTGTTCCGTGTCCCCATCGAAAAGCACGGCGACAAGGGCGCCTGACCATGGGGGATGCGGTCAAGCTCACAGGTTTCAACTGGAATACGCTCAAGCAGCATTTCGAGACGCTTGTAGATGACGGCCAATTGGAACTTCACGGGCGTGGTCGGGGGCTGGTATTTGATCCGGTAAGAGTTGTTATGTTAAATCGCCGAAGGGCGACTCTTAGGATTTCGCCTTTTTTCGGTCAGTTTTGAACAGATACAAAGCGGATATCTAGCTCATCCGCCAAGACATTCAGTCTTTTGTCGCTGGTCCACAGCATACTTCCAGGAAGCAGGAGGCAGGACGCGATGAGGCTGACGTCCACGTAGCCAACGCCTCGAGCAAAAAGCTTGCGAGTGGTGATCAACGTACGGACCTCTTCGGTGGATGCGATTGGCACACTTCGTAGGTCGTCTAACAAGCCGAGGACTTGCTCCCTTGACTTCAATGACCCAAGGGCAATTTCCGCGACCACGAGCGGGTGGCAGAGAACATGGCCTTCATTGAGAAGACGTGTCAGAATCGCATTTCCATCTCTCAGGTGATCGATCCAAACAGAAGTGTCGATCAGGATCATTCGGAACGTCGTCTGGGCGGAGCCTCCAATTTGGGTTCTGAGCCACCGAGTAGAGCCAGTCTCTTCGAACTCTCGCGTTCAATCAGTGCTTTCAATGCTTCCTTTAGAAGCATGCCTCTCTCTGAAACGCCAGTAAGCACCGACGCCTTTTCAAAGAGAGCATCATCCAGGTTGACTGTCGTCCTCATAGTATCCTCGCATCATTATGGTCATCATATGGTGATGTTGGTCGTGCTTTCAAGATCTGATGAGCGCCCTTGCCATTGAGGCTCTTGTTCCATCGCTGGAGACATTCAACCGTGGCAGCGGCTTTGCGCCTTGGGGGCGTGGCGCAGGGCCGAGAAGCCCGAGGCGAAAAATGCCCCACGCGTCCCACCCAAGCTCGAGCCAGTCAAAGACCCGCTGACCGGACACTTGATCTCACCGGTCATCGCGGCCG
>NZ_JASMWN010000059.1:0-5686 GCF_032595355.1 Sedimentitalea todarodis
GGTCTCTGTTGGACTACTTTCGTTTTTTTGGTGGCATGAGGTCTGTGATTGTGCCTTCGAACATTTCTGCTGCGAAATTGATGGTTTCGCTCAGGGTCGGGTGGGGGTGGATTGTGTGGCCGAGGTCGACGGCATCGGCGCCCATTTCGATGGCGAGTGCGGCTTCGGCGATCAGCTCTCCGGCGTTTGTGCCGACGATGGCGGCGCCGACGACGCGGTCGTCTTCGGGGTTGAACAGCAGCTTGGTCATGCCCTCGCTGCGGCCGTTTGACAGGGCCCGGCCCGAGGCCGCCCAGGGGAACACGCCCTTTTCGACCTTGAGGCCCTTTTCCCTGGCCTGGGTTTCGGTCAGCCCGACCCAGGCCACCTCGGGATCGGTATAGGCCACCGACGGGATCACCTGCGCATCGAAGGCGCGCTTGTGTCCGGCGGCGACTTCGGCCGCGACCTTGCCTTCATGCACGGCCTTGTGGGCCAGCATCGGCTGTCCGACCACATCGCCGATGGCGAAGATATGCGGCTGACCGGTGCGCTGCTGATGATCCACGGCGATAAAGCCGCGCTCGTCCACGGCGACGCCCGCCGCCTCGGCATTGATCAGCTTGCCGTTGGGACGGCGCCCGACGGACACGAGAACCCGGTCGAACGTGTCGGTGGTGACCTCGCCCTTGGCATCCTCGAAGGTGACTTTCAGCCCCTTCTTCTGGGCCTCCATGCCGGTGACTTTGGTCTTGAGCATGATCTTTTCATAGCGGCCCTCGACACGCTTTTGCAGCGGGCGCACCATGTCCTTGTCGGCCCCCGGCATCAGCTGGTCCATGAATTCGACCACCGTGATTTTCGAGCCAAGCGCGTCATAGACACAGGCCATTTCCAGCCCGATGATGCCGCCGCCCAGAACCAGCATCCGCTTGGGGATGTCGGCCAGTTCCAGCGCCCCGGTGCTGTCCATCACCCGCGGATCGTCATGCGGAATGAACGGCAGTTCCACCGGCTCGGAGCCGGCGGCGATGATGCAGTGATCAAAGCTCACCGTGGTGTCGCCATCCGCGCCCGTGACCGCGATCATGTTGGGGCCGGAGAACGTCCCGGTGCCGCGCACGACCTTGACCTTGCGCGCGCGTGCCAACCCGTCCAGACCGCCGGTCAGCTGCTTGACCACGCCGTCCTTCCAGCCGCGCAGGCTGTCCAGATCGACCTTGGGCTTGGCAAAGGTGATGCCATGCGCGCCCATTTCCTCGGCCTCGGTGATCACCCTGGCCGCATGCAGCAACGCCTTGGACGGGATACAGCCCACGTTCAGGCAGACGCCGCCCAGCACCGGGTTGCGTTCGATCAGGATGACCGACTTGCCGAGATCCGCGGCGCGATAGGCTGCCGTGTAGCCGCCCGGCCCCGCGCCCAGAACCACCACCTCGGCGTGATGCTCGCCGGCACCACTTGCGGTGCCGGTCGCGGCGACAGCAGCAGGCGCAGCCGCGGCCGGCGCCGTTTCATCCGCCGCTTGCGGGGCGGTGTCGGCCGCGGCCCCTTCCAGCACCAGGATCAGGCTGCCTTCGGAGACCTTGTCGCCCTCGGAGACCTTGATCTCCTTGACCTTGCCCGCCGCCGGGCTTGGCACTTCCATCGTCGCCTTGTCGCTTTCCAGTTCGATCAGCGGGTCTTCGGCGGCGACGTCATCGCCGACGCTGACCAGGATGCTGATCACGGGTACATCGGAAAAATCACCGATATCGGGAACCTTGACGTCCATATCCGCGCCCTCCTTACAACATCAGCCGGCGCACGTCGCCGAGCAGGTGTTTCAGTGTTGCGCAGAACCGGGCGGCCAGCGCCCCGTCGATGGCGCGGTGGTCATACGACAGGCTCAGCGGCTGCATGTTGCGCGGCACGAAGGCCTCGCCATCCCAGACCGGCGCCATCCTGGAGCGGGTCAGACCCAGGATCGCCACCTCGGGCGCGTTGACGATCGGCGTAAACGACGTTCCGCCGATGCCACCCAGAGATGATATGGTAAACGTGGCACCCGACATGTCATCGCCCTTCAGCTTGCCATCGCGCGCCTTGGCCGACAATTCGCCCAGTTCCTTGCTGATCTCGATGATCCCCTTGCGGTCGGCATCCTTGATCACCGGCACCATCAGACCGTTCGGCGTGTCCGCCGCAAAGCCGATATTGTAATAATCCTTCTTGATCAGCTTGTCGCCGTCCGGATGGATCGACGAATTGACCTCCCAATGCTGTTTGAGCGCAGACACCGCGCCCTTGATCACAAAGCTCAGCAGGGTGACACGATAGCCGTCCTGCTTGGCCTGTGTGTCCAACTCGCGCCGATAGCCGTCGAGATCGGTGATGTCGGCCTCTTCATTGTGGGTCACATGCGGGATGTTCAGCCAGCTGCGATGCAGCGCCGGACCCGAGAGTTTCTTGATCCGGGGCATCTCCACATCTTCGACAGGGCCGAACTTGCTGAAATCCACAGGCGGGATCGGCGGAATGCCCATACCCCCCTGTGCTCCGCCGGCGGCAGCGGCCGGTGCGGTGGAGGATTTCAGGTATTTGGTCACGTCCTCGCGCAGGATACGTCCCTTGCGACCGGAGCCGTTGACCTTGCTCAGCTCGACATCCAGTTGCCGCGCAAAGGCGCGCACCGACGGGCTGGCATGGACCTTGCCAAAACCGGCATCCGTCACCGCCGGGGCGACAGCTGCGGGGGCGGCTGCAGGGGCGGCGGCGGGCGCGGCTGCAGGCGTGTCCGCCTTGGGCTCGTCTCTGGGCGCCGCAGACGCACCATCGGCCTCGACCATCAGGATCACGTCGCCCATCGACACCTTGTCGCCTTCGCTCACCTTGATCTCGGTCACCTTGCCCGCAGCCGAGCTCGGAACTTCCATCGTTGCCTTGTCGCTTTCCAACTCGACCAGCGGGTCTTCCAGCGCAATCACGTCACCAACGCTCACCAGGATGCTGATCACCGGAACATCGCTGAAATCGCCGATATCCGGTACGGTTACTTCAATAGCCATTTGTATTGTCTCCTCGTATCCCGTGGTCAGACCAGGCGGGGGTTCGGCTTGGCGCCGTCAATGTTGTACTTGCTCAGGGCGGATTCCATTTCCGCGCGGCTGACATGGCCGGCGCGATACAGCCGCTCCATCGCCGTCGCCGCGATATGGTTGGCGTCCACCTCGAAGAACCGCCGCAGGTTGACCCGGCTGTCGGAGCGCCCGAACCCATCGGTGCCCAGCACCGTGAAATCGTTCGGCACCATCGCCCGGATCTGCTCGGCATAGTTCTTCATGTAGTCGGTCGCCACGATCACCGGCCCGCTGGCTTTCGACAACTGCTGAGTCACGAAAGGCTGTTTCGGATCCTCCAGCGGGTTGAGACGGTTCCAGCGCATGCAATCCTGCCCGTCGCGCGCCAATTCGTTCAGCGAGGTCGCCGACCAGATGTCGCTGGTCACGCCGAAATCTTCCTCGAGCATCTCCGCCGCCTTCAGCGCCTGCATCAGGATCGTGCCCGACCCCATCAGGTTGACATGGCGATCACCCGGTTTCGGTGTTTCACGGAACCGGTACAGACCCTTGATGATGTCCTCTTCCACACCCATCGGCATGTCGGGGTGGCTGTAGTTCTCGTTCATCAGGGTCAGGTAGAAATACACGTCCTCCTGATCGCCATACATGCGCTGCATGCCGTTCTGCACGATCACCGCCACCTCGTACTGGAAGGTCGGATCATAGCTGATGCAGTTCGGGATGGTGCTCGCAAGGATGTGGCTGTGCCCGTCCTCGTGCTGCAACCCTTCGCCGTTCAGCGTGGTGCGCCCTGCGGTGCCGCCCAGCATGAACCCGCGCGCCCGGCTGTCGCCCGCCGCCCAGGCCAGATCGCCGATCCGCTGGAACCCGAACATCGAGTAGTAGATGAAGAACGGGATCATCGGCACGCCGTGGTTGGAATAGGACGTCGCCGCCGCGATCCAGTCGGCCATGGCCCCGGCCTCGTTGATGCCCTCCTGCAGAACCTGCCCGTCGACGCTCTCCTTGTAGAACGACATCTGGTCGGCATCCTGCGGGGTGTATTTCTGCCCCAGCGGGTTATAAATCCCCACCGAGCGGAACAGCCCCTCCATCCCGAAGGTCCGGCTTTCATCCGGCACGATCGGCACGATGTTCTTGCCGATCTTCTTGTCCCTGAGCAGCGTCGTCAGGATCCGCACAAAGGCCATGGTGGTCGAGATTTCACGCTCGCCCGTGCCCTTCAGCTGCGCCTCGAACTTGGAGAGCGGCGGAATCTCCAGCTTTTCGCAGTCGGACTGGCGCTGCGGGAACGCCCCGCCAAGCGCCTTGCGGCGGTCCGCCAGATAGGCCTTCTGCGCGTTGTTCAGCGTCACGAACGGCGCCTTGGGCAGATCCGCGTCGCTGATCGGAATGTCGAACCTGTCGCGGAAGGCCCGCAACTGGTCTTCGGCCAGCTTCTTCTGCTGGTGCGTGGTGTTCTGCCCCTCGCCGGCGGTGCCCATGCCATAGCCCTTGACCGTCTTGATCAGCAGGCAGCTCGGCTGACCCTTGGTTTCGGTCGCCCGCTTGAACGCCGTATACACCTTTTCCGGATCGTGACCGCCCCGGCGCAACGCCCAGATCTGATCGTCGGTCCAGCCTTCCACCAACGCCGCGGTCTCCGGGTACTTGCCGAAGAAATGCTCGCGGATATAGGCGCCGTCCCTGGATTTGAACGTCTGGTAGTCGCCATCCAGGGTTTCATCCATCAACTGGCGCAACCGGCCGCTGGAGTCTTTCTCCAGCAGATCATCCCAGCCCTTGCCCCAGAGCAGTTTGACCACGTCCCAGCCAGCGCCGCGGAAATCGCCCTCAAGCTCCTGAACGATCTTGTGGTTGCCCCGGACCGGGCCGTCCAGCCGCTGCAGGTTGCAGTTGATCACAAAGATCAGGTTGTCCAGCCCTTCGCGCGCCGCAAGGTCGATCGCCCCCCGGCTTTCGGGCTCGTCCATCTCGCCGTCGCCCAGGAAACACCACACCTTGCGGTCGGCCATGTCGATATGGCCCCGGTTGTGCATGTATTTCATGAACCGCGCCTGATAGATCGCCATCAGCGGGCCAAGACCCATCGAAACCGTCGGGAACTGCCAGTAATCGGGCATCAGCCACGGATGCGGATAGCTCGACAGACCCTTGCCATCGACCTCGCTGCGGAAATTCTCGAGCTCTTCCTCGCTGATCCGCCCTTCCATGAAACTGCGCGCATAGATGCCCGGGATCACATGGCCCTGGAAAAACACCAGATCGCCACCGTGAATCGCTGATTTCGCACGCCAGAAATGGTTCAGACCGATGTCATACATCACCGCCGAACTGGCAAAACTGGCAATGTGACCGCCGTACTCGCTGCTCACCTTGTTGCGACGCACAACCGTCGCCATCGCGTTCCAGCGGTTGATCGTCCGGATCCGCCACTCCATCTCCATGTCACCCGGAAACGCGGCCTGATCGTCCGAAGGGATCGTGTTCTGATACGGCGTCGTCGCCGAAAACGGCAGCGTCGCCCCCGCCGCCCGCGCCTGCTGAACCGCCTTGTCCAAAAGAAAATGAGCACGATTGGCGCCA
Source organism: Sedimentitalea todarodis (assembly GCF_032595355.1). Lineage (NCBI taxonomy): Bacteria > Pseudomonadati > Pseudomonadota > Alphaproteobacteria > Rhodobacterales > Paracoccaceae > Sedimentitalea > Sedimentitalea todarodis. The sequence continues at coordinate 5,628 of NZ_JASMWN010000059.1, forward strand.
TCACGCTCAATCACATCCTCAATCGCTTCCTGCCATTCCTGAGATTCAACAGGATCAAT
>NZ_JASMWN010000060.1:0-5455 GCF_032595355.1 Sedimentitalea todarodis
GAACCCGGCAGGAGGATCGTCGAAGAGGAACTGCGCGATGAGGGTAAGGCGCTTCCTTGGATCGATCCGGAAGCGTTCGCAAGGCGGGCCATCGAAATGGCATTTCACGACCGAGAGTGCATTAAACACGGGGAAGAGTGGCTATTCTTCGACCGCGGGCTTGTCGATGCAGCTGTCGCGCTGGAGCACGCAACTGGGATATCCGCATCTGACACCGTTTCAGCTGGCAGTCGCTTCCACCAACAAATTTTCATTACTCCGCCTTGGCCTGAAATCTACCGAATGGACGATGAACGACAGCACGGCATGGAGGAGGGCATAAGCGAATACCATCGGTTGCTCGATGCTTTCGACCAGCTTGGATACGATACGGTCATCTTACCAAAGGTAGATGTCAAAGCTCGGGCCGATTTCGTTCTGGAGCGTCATTCCTGACTTTCGCGGCAACTATGCCGTCTCCCCAAAAACGACCGTTTATCGAGTTACGGTATCGGTCAGCCACGTGCTGCGGCACAGCCAGAAACCAGCATTTTGACACTGGCCTTGAAGCGGTCCAATTCGCCAGTTGATGGTGGGCTGACGCCTGGATCGTCGGCATCGAGCCCGAAGCGGCCGCCGGATGTCAGATCAGCTTCGCTTTGAGCAGCATCTTCGTGATCATGCTGGACTTTACCTTCTTTTTCTTCAGTTCCGGTACGGCGGCCAGCTTGGCGGTCATCGTCTTGAACTCTTTCTGATCCCCGACCGCATGGGCGACCATCAGCGACTTCATCGTGCCGGTGTCCGAGATGCCGAGCAGTTCGGCCGCCTTGCGCGGATCGCCTTTCATCTTCCTTTCCGCCTGGGCGCGGTGGTGGTTAAGGAAAGGCTTGTATTTCCAGAAGCTTTCGAGAAAGTTTTTGTCGAGCAGAGATTCGATCTGGTCGCAGAATGACTGCATGAGTGTCTTCCATTTCGTGTTCTTGAAATCGTTCGCCTCTGCAAGATCCATGGCTTCTTTGCGGTCGGGGTAGGCCACGTTGATCGTAGAGGTGGCCTTTGGGTCGATGAATTTCGGGTAGAGTTTCTTGGGATCGAAGCGCTTGGCGACGGCGTCGAGAAAGAGGGTGTTCTCTTCGGCCATGCGCGACTTGACGAACGCGCGATAGAGCTTGCCGAGAGCACGGTCCGCCATGATTTCCATCACTTCGTCGGGATAGGTCTGGTTGCCAATTTTTTTGGCCATGGGTCTCGTCTCCTTTGATGATCAGGTACGCCGGTCAATGTCGGTATTATGGGTTAGTCGCCGGAACGGGCCGAATGGTTCAATCAGCCGCGAAAAAAGTTAGCACGCGACTTCCGCGCGGCGGCGTAGCAGTATGTGAGTTCACGGTTCGCGACGGCCTGAATCGTTGACGAAATCGAAGTCTCAGGCAACGGCAAGTGCTGCGTCTTCAGCAGTATCTATCCAGAACTTATCGCCGTGTGTGACACGCATCACCATTGCTCCCTCCAAGAACACGACAAGCGCGCACGCCAGCGTTTCTGTGGAGGGGCTCCCCGCCTTCGAGTACACTGCCACCTCTGACCAAGGAGCGCGGTGAGCGTCTGGCAGCGATGCCTGATGATCAGATCAACTACGACGACATTCCAAACCTGACGAATGCCCAGCTTGCCGAGATGAAGCGAGCGGAACATTACCATCCCGTCAAAAAGCAGATTCTGGCGCGGGTGGATGCTGACGTGCTGGCGTGGCACAAATCACAGGGAAAGGGCTACCAATCCCGTATGAACGCGATCTTGCGGGGCGCCATGCTTAACACCAAATAGCAGACGACCCTCTTCAAAACACGCACCGACATCGACAGCTGAGAGTCTGCGGAGGGGTGTGTTTTGAGGCGCCAGCGGCGTCGGCTAGGTGCTTTCACAAACTCCTCCAGCATCAAACCCCGTTGAGGGTCGTCAACGCTCCGACATGACGCGGAATATCACTACGAGAATGCAATATTTCGACTACAATTGCCTCGTCTGCCTGATCCAAGAACACCAGAAAATGCTCTCCTGCCCTCGCGAACTGCAATTCCTGAGCTTCATCGACCAGTATGGAACAACTTCGACTGAGAGTGGGACCTCTGGCGATCGCTTCACACCGGTCTATGATTTCCGCTTCGTCGAAGTCCGCCTGCTCTGACCCGAAGTTCTGGATGGTCCAACGGGCAATTTCAACCAAGCTGTCTTCGGCCCGACGAGTCAGCCGAAAAGTCCGGTTCATGTTCTGGCGCGTGCAAAAGTCCGGCGGATAGCATCGGCACCGGTGCCCTCTGCCAGATCACCTGCTTGCGCTTGCGCCAACCCCTCGCGCAAGCCGTGTTGAATTTGCATCAACCCAGCTTCCTCCAGTTCAAGAAGTCGCAACCCGGACCGCAGAGCTTCGCTGGCGTTTTGATAGCGACCAGCCGACACCAGAGCCTGAACCAATTGGTCCTGTGTTTCCGTCAGCACGACGTTTCGGGTCACCATGTCCAGTCTCCTTTGTTGGCAATAAATGCCAATAGCATACTTGGGTCAATTAAGGCGCGTGGGCGTTTCAAAGCCAACATCAACGGTCCCCTGCCCTACTCGTTCCAGAAAATTCACCGGCGTTCGTCTGGTCATGGCGTGATGAGATCCAGCCTCGGAAAGTAAGTCCGGTAGCGACCCACATCACGGGTGATAAGCGGATATTCACATACGGCTGCATGCGCACCAATGAAGAAGTCGGGCAGAACACCCGTTCTCGTGCCGCCGGATTGCCTGTATTTTTGAAACACCTTGCCGGCGAGAAACAACGCAGCCGTTGGAATAGGCTCCAGTTTAAGGCCAATGCCGTCGATCAGCCCATCCAATAGCTCTTTTGTTTCGTAGCGCACCGACAACTCGGCATAGACCACATCGTTGATCAACAAGGGACCCGTCAGTGATGCGGCCTCAAGCTGGGATATCGACCAGTCCGAAAAGCTTGGATCGTCCGTGACCAGGTCCAGAAGAACGTTTGTATCGACAAGCGTCACGCATCGCCTCTGGTCAGCGCCATGATCGCCTCAGTATCCAACCCCTTCCCCGCATGCCCACGGAACTTGGCAAACTGGCTCGTCGCAGGTGTTTTCTCGGCCGGTCTCAGAACCACCTCGCCGGCGGCGTTGCGTCTAAAGTCCACTTTGCTGCCCGGTATCAGCCCAAGCAGATCTCGCACCGGCTTTGGGATGGTCACCTGGCCCTTTGTCGTCACTGTCGCTGGCATGGTTCACCTAAGTAAGGATTGATATGTGAAAGGTATTACTTACGGGTTGAAATTTCAAGATGCCCGCACCCAGATTGCCAGCTGGACCCGCAACTGCCTTCTGAGCCTGACCCCGTCGGGTGCTACTCAGCGTTCCGGAACATCAGAAGATCATGGCTCGGATCGATCCCGGATAGCCCAGAAAGAACCGCGCCAGCGTAACCCGCATTCGGACCCTCCGCCGTTGAAACACATTCGAGAGCGTGAACATGCGGCACCTCCAACACCGTGTATCGTCGTTGGTAGAGCCATTCCCTGTTCTCAATCGCTGTCAGGTCAGCAGACGGAGGAACATCTTGCGTGAAGGCAAAAAAATACAGAGTGAAGCCATGGCTACTGATCGGCTGAACGCATAGCGGGCGCATACCCATACGCTTACAGACACCTTGAACGCGCCCTATGCTCGAGGTGCGCAGGGTGATCAGGTTCAAATGTGCCCCTCCGCCCAACAGTGTGGGATTTACGGACTCATCGGGTCGGTTCCCCTCGAACCAGTGGTCGATCAGCTCAATGGCAAACCCTTCAGGATCGGTAAAATGCGCGAGGTAGCCGACGTTCTGAAACTGATGAGGCGCGCTTACAGTCAAGCCTTTGCAGGTCAATTGTTCGCATGCGAGTTCAATATTGGGAACAGCAAGTGTAATTTTCCAGTACAGGTCACGGGCGGTCGGGACATAGGGCCTGTCAGCCTTTAGAAAACAGATACCGGCTTCTTCGCCACCAAAACCAACACAGCCGTCGCCGATATCCTGCATGCCCAGCACATCGCAATAGAACTGGCGCTGCGCCACAGGATCACAGGCGCGAAGACGCAAGGTTTCAATCTTGGGCATCACGCGGCCGCACCTGTCAATCGCCCATAGAAACTCCGCTCCAGATGCAGCTCCCCTGCCCCGGCTTTCTCGACCATACCGCGCAGATATCCGCCCGGTGAGGTCACCTCTCCATCGCTGAACTTATCGAATATCAGTGCCATGGCCGCGGCGGCGGCCTGTGGACCCAATCGGTCTTGCGCAACGGCCCAGGCGTGTTCTGACACACCCACCATCGGCCGCACCTGCGCGGCAACACGGTGCAATTCGCTCCAGTTTTCAATATAGCCGCCCAGGTCCCGCGACATCTGGGTAAATCCAGGACATGCCTGCATTACCGTTCCCAAATCCAGCACTGTTCCGCGTTTTTTCTTCGCGGTTGTACTCCAATCCCCCTGCTCCGTCTCAACGGGCGCTTCGGCATTGGGCGTGGTGACCACGCCGGCCGTTTCCTCGTTTTCTGAGGAATTACTAATTACAGGATAAGGTTGATTTGTATCTAGTATGTGAGGTTCATTAACGGACCCCTTGGGGTTCATTTCTTTGGTATGTTTGGTGGAGAGTTCACCATTTTCTGTGTCGTTTTCCACAGATATTTCAACAGCTTCGTCCTGCTCCATTAGGGCCGCGTCAATTTTCTCCTTTAGGGCCGTGAAGCGCTGAAGCAGGTCAAACAGCCAATCAGACCCCATCGAGCCCCTTGGCAGCCGATCCAGAAGCGCCTGAAAGGCTGCTGATAGCACGGTCCAGGGACCGGAGACGGCCTGTTCCAACGCGGTTTCGAGCTTGGCGTGGATCGTACGACGCATGATCGTGATCTGACGTTTCGCGCGTGCACAGAGCTGCCGCTCGGCCTGTAGATGAGCAAAAAGAACTTCAAATTCTTCTGCCCGTGCGGCCAAGGGCGCAAGATCATAGCCATAGGCCTCAATGATATGCCCTTCAGCATCCCTGTGGCCCCATCGTTTGCCATTGGGGCTGTCTTTGAAGGCAATGAGGCCGGCATCAACAAGCCGCCTCGCATGGCGTTTGAGCGCAGACAGGGAAAACCCGGTCTGCTCCATCAGATAGGCATTAGAGGCCCAGACAATGGGCCGCCTGCCCTCTTCCCAGTCCTGAGACTGTGTAAACGCCCCGAACGTGTCGAGCAGCATCATATCGCTGGCCTTCAATCCGATATGTGCAGCCACCCGTTTGCACGCCAATAGCGCCTTGTTTTTGGGTATATAGCAAAGGTCCGAAGTCTGCTTGGGGCGCAACAACCCGAACCGGAACCACAAGTGGACGCGGAGATTATCCCGCTCACCCTGCGCGAACCATGCCCCGACTGCGGCGGGCCCATGCG
>NZ_JASMWN010000061.1:0-4467 GCF_032595355.1 Sedimentitalea todarodis
GGTGTCTGGAAATCTGGGCGAGGGAAGGGTCGTGTGGCGCCGAAGGGTCGTCAGTACGAGGATTCTTCGGTTGCGGATGTTCGTGGGTTGCTGGGCGATGTGGCGGTTCGGCGGGATTTGCTGATCGAGTACCTGCACCTGATACAGGACCGATATGGCCATCTGTCCGCCGCGCATTTACGTGCCCTGGCCGAGGTGATGCGGCTTTCGCAGGCCGAGATTTACGAAGTCGCTACCTTTTATGCGCATTTTGATGTGGTCAAGGAGGGCGAGACCCCGCCCCCGGACCTGACGATTCGCGTTTGTGACAGCCTGTCCTGCGAACTGGCCGGCGCACAGCAGGTGCAGGCCGCGCTGGACCACGGGCTTGATCCGGCGAGGGTGCGGGTTCTGCGGGCGCCCTGCATGGGGCGCTGCGATACGGCGCCGGTGCTGGAAATCGGCCACAACCACATTGACCACGCCACGCCGGAAAAGGTCCTGGCGGCGATCGAGGCGGATGACACCCACGCCCGTGTTCCCGACTACGAGACCTTTGAGCCCTACCGTGCGGCCGGGGGCTATGACGCGCTCCTGTCCCTGCGCGACGGCGGCGCGACGCCGGACGAAGTGCAGGACAGGCTGCTGTCGTCGGGCCTGCGCGGGCTGGGCGGGGCGGGCTTTCCCTCGGGCCGGAAATGGTCCTTTGTCCGCGCCGAGAACGGGCCGCGCTATCTTGCGGTGAATGGCGACGAAGGCGAGCCGGGCACTTTCAAGGACCGCTATTACCTGGAACGCACGCCGCATCTGTTTCTCGAAGGCATGCTGATCGCCGCCTGGGCGGTGCAGGCCGAGACCTGCTTTATCTACATGCGCGACGAATATCCGGCGGTGCTGGAGATCCTGCGGCGCGAGATCGCGGCGCTGGAAGGCGCGGGTCTGGTGCCTGCGGGCTATATCGACCTGCGGCGCGGCGCCGGGGCCTATATCTGCGGCGAGGAAAGCGCGATGATCGAAAGCATCGAGGGCAAGCGCGGGTTGCCGCGCCATCGCCCGCCCTACGTGGCGCAGGTCGGGATCTTTGACCGCCCGACGCTGGTGCATAACGTCGAGACGCTCTACTGGGTCACCCGCATCTGCCGCGAAGGCCCCGAAGTGCTGAGCGGCACCGAGCATAACGGCCGCAAGGGCCTGCGCAGCTACTCGGTGTCCGGGCGCGTGCGCAATCCGGGCGTGCATCTTCTGCCCGCCGGCTCGACCATCACCGAGATCATCGCGGCCAGCGGCGGCATGCTCGACGGTCATGTGTTCAAGGCCTACCAGCCCGGCGGGCCGTCGGCGGGGCTGCTGCCCGCGCATATGAATGACATCCCGATGGATTTCGACACGCTGCAACCGCATGGCAGCTTTATCGGCTCCGCCGCCATCGTGATCCTGTCCGACCGGGACCGGGCGCGGGATGCGGCGCTGAACATGCTGAAGTTCTTCGAGGACGAAAGCTGCGGTCAATGCACGCCCTGCCGGGTCGGTTGTGAAAAGGCGGTCAAGCTGATGCAGGCCGACACCTGGGATCAGCCGCTGCTCGAGGAACTCTGCAAGGTGATGGTCGACGCCAGCATCTGCGGGCTGGGCCAGGCGGCGCCCAATCCGATCCTGCTGACGATGAAACATTTTGCGGACGAGGTGTAACCATGGCCGATACGATCACGTTCACGCTGGATGGCAAGGAGGTCAGTGCCGAGCCGGGCATGACCATCTGGGAGGTCGCCAATGGCCGCGGGCTGACAATCCCGCATCTGTGTCACAAACCGGCGCCGGGTTACCGCCCCGACGGCAACTGCCGCGCCTGCATGGTCGAAATCGAGGGCGAGCGCGTCCTGGCGGCCTCCTGCATCCGCGTGCCGTCCGAAGGCATGACGGTCACCACCGACAGTGCCCGCGCCACCGCCGCGCGCAGGCTGGTGATGGAGATGCTGGTCACCGATCAGCCCGAGCAGGCCAGGGCCCACGACACATCCAGCCATCTCTGGGACATGGCCGCGGCACAGGGCGTCGGGCAGAGCCGGTTTCCGAAGCTGGAACAGGGCCGCATTCCGCTGCTGGATGACAGCCACGTCGCGATGAGCGTCAACCTGGATGCCTGCATCCAGTGCGGCCTCTGCGTGCGCGCCTGCCGCGAAGTGCAGGTCAACGACGTGATCGGCATGGCCGGCCGCGGCCATGACGCCTACCCCGTCTTCGACTTCGCAGACCCCATGGGCGCCTCAACCTGCGTCGCCTGCGGAGAATGCGTCCAGGCCTGCCCGACCGGGGCGCTGATGCCGGCCACCGTCGTCGACGCGGCACAGGTTGGCGACAGCGCGGATTTCGACAGCGAAACCCAGAGCATCTGTCCGTTCTGCGGTGTCGGGTGCCAGGTCAGCCTCAAGGTCAAGGATGGCCGCGTCAAATATGTCGAAGGGCTCAACGGCCCGGCGAACGAGGGGCGACTCTGTGTGAAGGGGCGCTTTGGCTTTGACTATATCCACCACCCGCACCGGCTGACCAGGCCGCTGATCCGGCGCGAGGACGCCCCGCCAAAGGGGCTGAACGTCGATCCGGGCAATGTGTCGACGCATTTCCGCGAGGCCACATGGGACGAGGCGCTGGACTTTGCCGCACATGGCATGACGCGGCTGGCGCAGGCGCATGGCGGCAAGACGGTTGCCGGGTTCGGCTCTGCCAAATGCACCAACGAAGAGGCCTACCTGTTTCAAAAGCTGATCCGCGAGGGGTTTGGCCACAACAACGTCGATCACTGCACGCGATTGTGCCATGCTTCATCCGTTTCGGCGCTGATCGAGAATGTCGGCAGCGGCGCGGTGACGGCGACGTTCAACGAGATCGAAAACGCCGATGTGGCCATCGTCATCGGGGCCAATCCGGTGGAAAACCACCCGGTCGCGGCCACCTATTTCAAGCAATTCACCAAACGTGGCGGCAAGCTGATCGTCATGGACCCGCGTGGTGTCGGACTGAGGCGGTTCGCCTCGCACATGCTGCAATTCCGACCGGGTGCGGATGTGTCCATGCTGAACGCGATCATGGCGACGATTGTCGAGGAAAACCTCTACGATCAGCAGTATATCGAAGCCTTCACCGAGAACTGGGAGGCCGAAAAGGCGCATCTGGCCGATTTCAGCCCGGAGAAGATGGCACCGATCTGCGGCATCGAGGCCGAGGTTCTGCGCGACGTCGCCCGCACCTTTGCCGGTGCCAGGTCGGCGATGATCTTCTGGGGCATGGGCGTCAGCCAGCACGTCCACGGCACCGACAATTCCCGGTGTCTCATCTCGCTGGCGTTGATGACCGGCCAGATCGGCCGCCCCGGCACAGGATTGCATCCGCTGCGCGGCCAGAACAACGTGCAGGGTGCCAGCGATGCGGGGCTGATCCCGATGTTCCTGCCCGACTATCAGAGCGTGAGCGATGACAATGTGCGCAAGGCCTTTACCGATGTCTGGGGCTCGGGCGATTTCAGCAACGAGAAGGGCCTGACCGTCACCGAGATTGTCGATGACATCCATGCCGGAAACACCCGTGCGATGTATATTCAGGGCGAAAACCCCGCGATGTCGGACCCGGATGTGGATCACGCCCGCGAGGCGTTCGCCAGGTTGGAGCATCTGGTCGTGCAGGACATCTTCCTGACGGAGACGGCGAACTTTGCCGACGTCATCCTGCCGGCGTCGGCGCTCTACGAAAAGTCCGGCACCGTTTCCAACACCAACCGGCAGGTGCAGATGGTGCGCCCGGCGGTGGCCCCGCCCGGAGACGCGCGCCAGGACTGGGCGGTCACGGTCGATCTGGCCCGGCGGATCGGGCTGAACTGGACCTACACCCATCCGCGCGAAATCTTCGCTGAAATGGCGCTCAACATGAAGAGTCTCGACAATATCACCTGGGAGCGGCTGGAAGTTGAAACCGTCACCTACCCGTCGCTCTCGCCAACCGATCCCGGCCAGGCCGTGGTGTTTGGCGATGGCTTCCCACGCTCCCGGGGACGGGCCAGGTTCACCCCTGCCAGCATCATCGCCCCGAACGAAGCGCCGGACGCGGACTATCCGATGATCCTGACGACGGGCCGGCAGCTGGAACACTGGCATACCGGGTCGATGACCCGGCGCAGTGCGGTTCTGGACGCGGTCGAACCCGAGGCGAACGCATCGCTGCACCCCGCGACGCTGCGCGATCTTGGCGTCGAACCCGGTGCCATGCTGCGCCTGACCACGCGGCGCGGCTCGATCGAGATCATGGCCCGCGCAGACCGCGCCGTCAGCCCCGACATGGTCTTCGTCCCCTTCGCCTACGTCGAAGCTGCCGCAAACATCCTCACCAACCCCGCCGTCGACCCATACGGCAAAATCCCCGAATTCAAATTCGCCGCTGTCAAGGTAGAACCCGCAACGGCAATTGTCGCAGAGTAACACCCAACACCAATTCCGCACG
>NZ_JASMWN010000062.1:0-4445 GCF_032595355.1 Sedimentitalea todarodis
TTGGACAACAATATCTGCGAGCGATCAATCAGACCTGTGACCTTAGGGCGCAAAAATTACCTGTTCATGGGATCGAAAGGCGGCGGTGACGCCGCTGCCATCGCCTACACCCTCATTGAGATCTGCCGCATGAACAAGGTCGATCCCGAAGCTTGGCTGCGTTGGGTTCTGGCCCGTGTCGCAGATCACAAAATGAACCGCCTCGATGATCTCATGCCGTGCAATTGGCAGGCCGAATAAGTCAACACCAGTCAGACCGGACGGATACCACCCAAATCTCCGTGATTTGCCAGAAAAGGAAACGAAGTGACCAATCTGTTGCCCGAGATCAGCAGCGACCCGCGCTAGCGCCGTGTCCATGACGAGCGCGAGCGTCATGCGTCTGAGGCTCGCACCGCGCAGGCGCTCAATTTCCGGATGACGCGAATTTTCGTCATGGCGTCGGCACTCGCGGCGATCGCGCGGGGCTATGTGCTTTATGGCACGGATGCGGCACTGAATGAGAGTGGCTCGATCCCCGTGCACTGGCTGGCCGGTGGTGTGTATGCGGTTTCAGAAGCCCAGTCGCCGTTTTCCAATGTACGGAAGAGCCGGTCCGGAAATGCTCAGAACCCGGATGCTGCCTTTCCGTCACACAGTTTGAGGCAAAATCCAGTTTACCGCCAATTGAAAAAACTTGACCATGCTACTCAAGAGCCTCTTCGCTCGTCAAAGCCGGGTACTTTCAGTGCTCGATTTATAGAGCCCGCGAGGCGATTGTGGCTGCGCCGTAGACCCTGAGCGCGATCAGTTTGAAGCTGGTATTGGGATCGGTCCAAACTTGCGGTTGAAGATGAAGAGTGCCACCGTAGCTGCCAGACCCAATAGGTTGACGATCAATGATGGAAACTCCAACGCCCCCAGATCGACGGCCATGGGCCACAGGCACGCGACCCCCGCGAAGAGCGCGAATGCCCGCAGGACGAGGCTTAGGGGTCGCTCCATGCAGCCCTGAAGTCCCGCCGCAAGCGCATATATGCCGAACACCGCAAAGAAGAAAACCAGGAACGCTGCTCCCCAGTCTCCGGACAAGAGAGGTGTATAGGCAAAGAGGACGGGGACGATGTACAAGCCTTTGGCTAGCTTCCAGCTCTGCAATCCGGTTGCCATGGGCGGCGACTTGGCGATTGCTGCGGCGGTGAAGGCGGCAAGGCAGACCGGTGGTGTCACGTTTGAATCCTGACTCAGCCAGAAGACGATCATATGCGCCGATAGCAATGCAGTGGAGGCCAGCGCCGCAGGCACAACCATGTCGCGCAACTGTGCCGAAATCTCCAGTGGCAGGCCGGCGACAAGTGCCGCAGCCTGATCTGGGGGCAGGGGCCCCGACAGTAGCTCCATCGCCGATGGATCGGTGAGCATGAACATGGCCTTGGCGGTATCCGGCAAGGTGCCCGCCACGATAGCGTCGACAACCGCACGGTCCTCGATCATGCCGGCGAGCGCCGGTGCAGAAAGGGTCGCAAGAACGATGTAGGCGGCTGTCACCGGAAGACCCATACCCAGTACCAGCGAAGCAAGGCCAATCAGGACTATGGCAATGAGAAGATTGCCGCCCGACCAGGACGCGATCATCAGGCTGAATGTATTGCCGACACCGGCTGTAACGATGACGTTGATGACAAGTCCAACCGAGCAAAGCAGCACAGCAGACACAATCATGTTGCGTGCACCCATTTCCAGCGCTTCGTATATGGCGCGAAAGCCCATTGGGCGCTTGGTCAGCCAACTCGAGGCTATGACCGCCAGCATGCCGAAGCCAGCGGCGTAGTTGGGCGAATAGCCCGAGACCAACATCCCGATAAGAAGCGCGATCGGGATGATGAAGCTCGCTCCACCGTCCTTGACCGACCGCCATAGGGTGCCGTCCTCTACGGCCATCGGCTGCATGCCGATCCGCATGGCCTCTATTCGCACGAAGAACGCGACCGACAAGAAGTAAAGAAGTGCCGGAAGCGCCGCCACCACCACGATGTACTCGTAGGAAATCTGTGTCAGCGTGGCCATAACGAAGGCCCCCGCACCCATGATCGGTGGCATTAGCTGACCACCGGTTGAGGACGCCGCCTCGACCCCGGCGGCAAACCGGCCCCTGAACCCGGCCTTCTGCATCAACGGAATGGTGATCACCCCCGTCGATGCCGTGTTGGCGATGGCCGAGCCCGAGATTGTGCCGGTCAGGCCTGATGCAACCACCGCGACCAGCCCCGGTCCGCCGACCAATCTACCAGCCACCGACCGGGCAAAATCGACTACGAACTCACCTGCGCCGGATCGTACCAGGAAAGCTCCAAAGATGATAAACAGGAAAACCGTGGTAGATGAAATGCTTGCGATGGTCCCAAAAAGAGCATCGTCACCGTAGATCGACCGGAAATATGTGGTCTCCCAGGAGAGTCCGCGGAACGAAAACACCCCACCGATCCAAGATCCCCACATCGTGACATAGGTGATCGCCAGCACAATGAGCGTCGGAATGATGAATCCCGTAGTGCGTCGCGTCAGCTCGATCGCGGCGAGGATCACGATCGTAATCGCGACCCAGTCCAGCGGTGCCAGACGGGTCCCGCGGTCGTAGATCGCGTCGAGGGCCTGAGACAGGTAGATCGCCGAACCTGCTGCCAGCAAGCCGATTGCGAGATCCAGAATGAGACCATTGCGCGAGCGGGAGGACCAGGTGCTGCGCGACATCGGATAGACGATCGCGCACAACAGGGCGAAGCCGCCGAAATGAAAGGCATTGCGTTCAAGCTCCGAAAGCAAGGGCTTGAACGCAAGCACCATATGCACGACCGAGATGAAAACTGCGAGACCTGATACACCCAGCTTCAACCAATGCGGAAGCGCCCGCTGACCAATGTCTACAGCATCCGGATCGGCATCTTTGTCGACATCAGTCACTACGAGCCCCTCCCTGTGATTGTGGAGCGGATGTCCCGCCGCCGCTCCACCGCTCCTGCGACTAGTTAGCTTTCAGTCGATCGGGCACCGTGATGCCGGCTTCTTCGTAGTAGCGCGCAGCGCCCGGATGCAATGGAAGAGGCAGGCCAGTGATGGCATTCTCCAACATCATTTCTTTGGTCGCCGGGTGTATTGCCTGCAGAAACGGCAGGTTCTCGTAAATCGTCTTGGTAATCATGTAGACGTTCTCTTCCGAGACGTCAGAGCGCACTGCCAGGAAGTTCGGCTGAGCGATGGTGTTTATGTCCGTCTCCTGGCCCGGATACGTTCCTGCCTTGATCACGTAACGTGTCCAGAGTTCTCGCCCGTTATCTGCCGTGGCCACCTGCTCATCGGTAAAATCGAGGATTTTCACGTTGTCGCCAGCGCTCGCCAAAAGCTGGCTGATCGCCCCAACAGGCGCACCGGCAGGAGTGGAGATTGCCTTTACCTGGCCGTTTTGCAATGCCTCGGCCGAGGGCCCGTATCCGGCCTCGACCAGCGTATAGTCGTTCTCGGCATCAATACCGAAGTTTTCCAGGATCGCCACATTCGAACCCATGGTGCCGGAATTGCGGTTTCCGAGCGCTGCACCTTCGCCTTTCAAAGTGACAAAATCCTCAATCGTCCCTGTAGCTGCAGCATCTGCGGAAACGATGAAATGTTCGACGTTCGGCCAGAGGGTCGTCACCGAGTAGAGCCCCTCCTGCTTTCCGTCAGCCTCGAGCGCTCCGGTACCTGTAGCCGCGAAATAGCCGTAGAGACCCTGAAGGATAGCAAACTGCGCTTCGTTCTCACGCAAGAGCCGGATGTTCTCGTCCGAGCCGGCCGAGTTGATCGCTGACATGGCGATCTGTTCGCTCGGTTCGAGCTTTACCTTGACGAGCGTCGATAATGCGACACCGACTGGGTAATAGGTTCCACCTGTCGATGCGGTGGTAAGAATGTACTGTGCCTCTTCTGCCGGTGCCGTCCCGGCACCGAGACAGACAGCTGCGGTTGCCGCGGCAAGCAGCGTCCTGCATGATCTTGTCATGGGTTCCTCCTCCATGTCTCACACAGAACTCCGATCGGTTCGTGTGAACCTTTCACCTTACTGCGTTGACCGTCGTTGGCAATGGCCTATCCCCCGGCCCGGTGTGATCCGGATCACCAATTGGAAGCGAACGGAGATCAAACACGCTACACAGAAGTTCGACAGGTAGTGTCGCAAAGTTCCGGATTTCGGATACTGCGCGCCTTTGAAACTGACCAATCGCTTAAATCTTGAACGGAATGTCGAAAGGTTGCTCCAAAAATACCACTGTCCAGAAGTGCACCTGGGCGTTAATACTCTGCGACACTATGAATCGCCCCGGGTTTGTCGGAGACCTATAGCTTCATTTCACGCGACCATATCGAGCACGTCGCGCTGTGCATAGAAGTTGTCTTCGGCCTCTGCTGGGGGGATGTTTCCGATGGGGCCG
>NZ_JASMWN010000063.1:0-4434 GCF_032595355.1 Sedimentitalea todarodis
TGCTTGCAAACCACGAGAGGGGGCCTGCAGGATCCCCTGCCATCCCTTGAGATGCCTTGTGGGATGTTCCCCGCCCCGATCGCGGGAGAAGCGGAAGACCACCGTCGGCGGGGCGGCTACCTTTCGCGATTGGGCAGGCGAAACCACCGGCTTCCCGCGAGAAGTGATCGAAGCGGCGCTTGCCCATGGCATCAAGGACAAGGCCGAAGCGGCCTATGCCCGATCAGACCTTTTCGACAAACGGCGAAATTTGATGGAGGCTTGGGCAACTGTCGCCGCCGCCCGCGCGTTTTGTGCAAATGTCTTCACTTTGAACTCGGGCAAAACGGCGTGACTTCTTCAAGCGCACGTCGCCAAGAGCGCCAACGTTCAACTTGGGTACGGTTTAGCTTTCGGCCCTCCAAACAGTGCCTTCGCGCTCGGCCCTTTCTTAATTGCAGCGCGTACTTCAGGGTCTTTCAGATCGAGGTATCGGAAGACACCCCCCGATTTCGAGACTGATACTATGCGTTCGTACGAGTCGGCGTGCGCCTCAGCGTAATTGGCTAGACCCACAAGTTTGGGCAAAGAGTCCGCAAGATGGTCTCCGTGCGGGTCAACTATGTTCGCCTGAACCACTCCGTTTTCATTCTTGGTGAAGAAGATAAAATCTGGGCGCATGATGCTTTCCTGTCCGTCAATTGGATAGATCACTCCCAGAGACTCGGGGCTTGCAGATGACGGGTTGCGATACCACGCCATGAAGCCGTTTCTTTTGGCCTCTTGTGACAGGACTTCCAACTCCCAATCATTCAGCCGAATCTTGACGGGGAAAAATCCAGCCCCATCGCAAAGAAGGTGACCTTCGTAGGCAGGCAACGCAACTTCTGTTCCGTCTTCCATTACTTCGATAGTCGGCTGCAAGCTATTGCGCGGCATGGCCAGTGACACGTCGAGAGGGTTGGCGCTCAGTTCCCGCAATTCGCGATAGACATCTTGCCGTTCATCGCTGAGGGCCTTGATTGCAGCCTCGTGGGTGGTCAGCCACTCGTTTGCCAGGGCCTCGGCAGCCGCTTCTAAATCGTCCTTGATCGCCGGGACCAAACCGATTGCAGCAACGTCCGTATGCGCTTCGATCAACGCTTCTTCCTCGTCCTCGGCTTCGCCGATCTTTCCGGCCAGGTATTCGCTGTAGGTCTTGGCAAGGTCTGGCGAAATCATGCGGGCGGCGCGTTTGTAGGCGTCTTCGATCACCGCCAAATCGGCGTCTTCAACGAAGTCGTCAAAGGTCATTTCGTTGCTGCCCACCGCCGCACGGCCCGTTTTTCCCTCAACCGTCAGAACAGCCTTCCGCGCCTTGTCGATAGCCTCGTTGTAGTCCGCCTGCGCCTTGCCCAGAAACGCGTGCAAATGCGCATGAGCTGTCTTGCCCGCACCGGGCAGGATCGCATCCGCCGCCAATTCATGCGCCAGCCCGGTCAGCCGCTTGATGGGTCGTGCCTGCTTCTTGGGCAGGGTCTTAGAGGGCAGCGACAACAGCTTGTCCCACACCTCTTGCGGCACCGCAGGGTTGAGTTGATAAGCATCAAGATCGGCACGCGCCGCTTGATCACACTTGATGCGCTGCGCGACTGGTTGAAGCGCAACGAGACCCCGGCCAGCGAGTAAGCGCCAATGCCTAAGCAAGCGCGCCTGAACGGGATCAAGGCTTTCAAGTCTTACACTATCGAAGAGGCGGCGGCGGTGTCCGGCGTCTCCCCTCGCACGATCCGCAATTGGGCGTCGGACGGGTTGCGCGTCATGGATGGCGCGCGGCCCACTCTGATCCGGGGCGATGATCTACGCGACTACATCAAATCCCAACGGGCCAAGCGTGCTGTAAAAACCCGGATCGACACATTTTATTGCGTGTGTTGCCGAAAGGAGCGCAGAGCAGCGGAGGGGATGGCAGATTGCGACGTCATCGAGGGCCGCGCCAAGCTGACAGCCCTGTGTGAAGCCTGCGGAACCGTGCTGTCCAAGCCTGTCGCAGAGACCCGCCTCCCGGAAATCGCCCGGACCCTCGACCTCAAAATTACGCGGTATGATGAGACATTAAGGTGATGGACAGAGACCCCCGTGTTTTTCCACTTCCCAACATGGCCGATCGGCACCTGAAATTCCCCCTCATCAACGCCTGAAAGGAGGCTCAAATGACCAAACGACCGAATGAGCAAAACGAGCGTCTGAAACGGCGTTTTCTTGAGTACCGTAAATACGCCAAGCGTCTTTCCGACAAGACCCTCGACAAGGAGTTGGCCGCACTGGAACGCTTCGACGTCTGGAACGGTCGCAAGGATTTTGCCAGATTCCATATCGAATGGGCGATGAAGTTTGTGGACCACCTCGCCAGCGCCAAGGGGGCGAAAGGCAGCCCTCTAGGCAAATCCACGAGCCGCGCTATTCTGGCGACCTTGCGCGAGTTCACACTCTGGCTGTCGCAACAAGACGGATTTCGGAGCCGGATGAGAGCGTCAGATTCGGATTACTTCAATCTGTCCCGCCGAGACGAGGCCGAAGCGCGCGCCGCCCCCGCGCGCCCGGCTCCGAGTGTAAAACAGGCCAAGAGGGCGCTGGACACGATGCTCGCCTCCAACCCACGCGAGATGCGCGACAAGGCGATATTTGCGCTTCTGTGCCTGACCGGCATTCGCGTAGGCGCGCTGATCACGCTGCGCCTCAAGCATATTGACCTTGAAGAAAAATCCGTAATGCAGAACCCGCGCGAGGTTGCGACAAAGTTCGGCAAGAGCATCGACACCTTCTTTGCCAAAGGCTTCCCTGAGGCCGAGACGGCATTGCGGGCTTGGATAGACTACCTTGAAAATGAGGCCCTCTACGGCCCGGACGATCCGCTTTTTCCGTCCACCGCCATTGCTCCAAAGGCAAACACCGGCTTCAAAGCCGAAGGCTTCGAGCGGCGTCCATGGAAAAGCACTGAGCCAGTCCGCAAAATCGTCAACGCTGCGTTCACAGCAGCCAATTTGCCCACCTTTGGCCCACACGCTTTCCGGCACATGCTTGCGCGCCATGCGGCCAAGACTTGCACATCCGTCGCGGAAATTGTGGCCACCTCGCAGAACCTCGGTCACACAGACGTTCTGACGACCCTTCGCAGCTATGGGCAAATCGACCGCGACCGGATGCGCGCCTTAATCACCGGCGAGGAAGGCAAAGATTTTTTGGAGGACTGATCTACGGACGGACCAATGGAGCTTCGCGCGTGGGAACAAGTGTGGGAACGCAATCCTGTATTCCAAAAATTCCCCAGCAAAAACAACACGTTGCTGTGAATTAGTGGCGGAGACGAAGGGATTCGAACCCTCGAAACGGTTCCCCGTTTACTCCCTTAGCAGGGGAGCGCCTTCGACCACTCGGCCACGTCTCCACCGACGCGTATAGCCGCGCAAACATCAGGAATACAAGGCCAAAAACAGATAATCTGGCTCATTTCCAAAATGAACAGTTCACCTGCGAAATGGCATGGAATGGCGCCCATAGGCACCGAATGTGGGCAGGATTTGGTCACTTTCCCTGTCGGCAAAAGCGCCTTCAAAACTTTTGGACTCCCGAAGTACCTAAATGTCTTCTGCTGCACAGTAATTTAAGCAGATTGATTTCCATATTTCTCCAGCTGTTCCGATCTCCTCGTCACAGGGAGGAAAGGGTATGAACAAGGCTGCGACAAATCCAGGTTATGTGACACAAGACGAGTTGCATGCGTATTGGCGAACGCCTTCGCGTCGTGCCGCACGCGAGCTGGCAAGGACTCTCGGGGTCCGACGTGTCCGAGGTGGCTACCCCTGGCTGTCGGTTTGGGCCGCTGAGGGGCTTTGTTGCGCAAAGGCTGGATGAGGGATTCATTTTGTGAATCCAGCATGGTAGCTGGCCTGTATGAGCAGACCTATCCCGCCGAGCTACAAGACCAAGAACTGGCCGGCTTGCAACGAAGCGCTGAAGCAACGTGGCTCCCTGACGATCCGCTGGTCGGTAGGCGATTGTCTGCAATCGGCGTAAGGCTGGTTCGACCCGGACATGGTGTGGGTGCCGCCGCCGACCGGCAAGCGAGGCCGGCAGGCGCAGTATAGCGATGCCGCGATCCAGACATGCTTGACGATGAAAGCCCTCTTCGGCATGGCCCTCAGGCAGACCACAGGCTTCGTCGAGAGCCTTCTGCGGCGCGTCGGCCTCAACTGGTCGGTGCCTGATTTCAGCACATTAAGCCGTCGCCAGAAGACCCTGGCAGTTCGCATTCCCTATCGTGGCTCGAAGGGGCCGCTGCACCTGCTGATCCCCTCTCGGGACATTGCTGCGCAATGCCCTGCCGGGCAGTGGACAGCACCGGCATTCAGGCAGAGGGCGAAGGCGAATGGCACGTGCGCAAGCATGGTGGTGCGAAACGCCGTCTCTGGCGCA
>NZ_JASMWN010000064.1:0-3814 GCF_032595355.1 Sedimentitalea todarodis
CTGGCCGTCGATCATGCAGAGCCTGTTCCAGAGCATCCGTTGCCCGGCAGGGTATTGCGCAGCAATACCTGAGAGGGGAGAACAAAGTCTGTCTTGGCGGGCCGCGAGACCCGCCAGCCCAAGGCTGCAATCTTCGAATACATTGAGGTCTTCTACAACCGCCAGCGCCGTCATTCGGGGATCGGATACAAAACACCGCAACAAGCGTTCAATGATATGATTTGGAAAATGGCCTCGTAGTGTCAATAATCAAACTGTCCGGAAATAGGGACGAAGTTCAGACGGGTCTTTCAGCGCAAGGCCGGCACTGATGCAGAAGCCCATACGGACGGCGAGAAAGTTCAGGTCGTCCTTCATCTGCTTGAGGCCCCCACCGACAGCGGGCGTGTAGAAGACAGTCCGATTGCGCGCAGCCAGAGCGTAGATGCGCGCGTCGGAGGGATCGCGCGGGCCCCATTCAAGGAGGAACGGCTCGATGCGGTGCCAATTAGCGATGCCGAAACCCTGCCAGATAGCGGTGCCGGTCACAGCTTTCAGGCGTAGCGCACGACGAAGTGCGCGCCAGAACGTTCTTGCCGGGACGTGGATCGAGCCATTCCGTTCTTGGGGTTGCATCGGCAGACTAAGCTGAGTGCGGATCAGACATTGGAAGGCTCCCCCGCGAAAACCCATCATGCGGCGATCAATGTATCGACCGCGAAGACGACCCTGCTCTCAACTGACGTTCCGACGGCGCGCGCGCCGCTTCCTACGTTATTCACCCAGGCAAAGGGATATCACTCCGGACGTTAAGCGGTCGGAGCAAAAAAATGCTTGCAATACTGTCTGCGATTAGACGACCCCAGATAAGCTCTGGTAATGATTTTACTCTACAGGTATTATAAAGTGATACCAGTGGAGAAAAGCCATGCCAACACCCATTGCAGTCAAACTGGACGCAGACGTCCACAGCCGCGTGAAAGTTCTCGCCGAAGCGCGGGACAGATCCCCGCATTGGATGATGCGCGAGGCGATTGCCCAATATGTCGAGCGTGAGGAAAAGCGCGAAGCGTTCCGCCAGGACGGTATCCGCGCCTGGAACGCCTATCAGGAGACCGGGCTGCACGTGACACATACCGAGGCGGATGCTTGGCTGGCCCGGCTTGCCGCTGGTGACGATCAGGAGCCGCCTGAGTGCCACAACTGATCTGGTCGCCGGAGGCGCTGGCAGATGTGCAACGCCTCTATCGTTTCCTCGCCGAGAAGAATCTTGATGCTGCCAGACGTGCAGCAAGTGCGATCCGTGACGGGATGCAAATTATTGCAGACCACCCCGATGCCGGCCGCCCCGTTGATGACATGGACCCAGAGTTTCAGGAATGGCCGATCAGCTTTGGCGCCAGCGGATATGTAGCGCTCTACCGTTTGCAGCAAGACGTGGCTTTGGTTGTCGCTGTACGGCACCAAAAAGAGGCTGGCTATCAACCTTTGTAGGCAGATTTTCCATGCGGGTATATTCAATTCTTTTCTGGATGACGGCAGCGGCAACCGTGTGGTGGTGCGGCATGGCCTTCATAAATGGCGTCGTTATTGGGCACTATCACCGGATGGCGGTCCTCGGCGATCGCCTGCATGTTGTTCGGACGGGTTCAATCAGTATCCCAATTTTAGTCTCGCTCACAATGTTGGCCCTTTGGATGTGGCGTCGCCCGCTATCCCCACGCATTTACGTCCTTGGAATCATCACATTGGGCTTTGCAGCCGCGTTGCCGTTTTTGCCACGGTTGGAGAGTGGCTATGAGCAGACATATTGGCTGGGCGAGCAAAGACACAGCATCCCTTGGGTGTATGCCCCCTTCAATGGCCAATCTCAGCCAGGTGGAACTTACTTCCATGTTCGAGTTAGGGATATGGAACTAACGCCCTATTATCTAGGTTTTGGTGCCAATATCACCATCGGTAAGTCTTCTGGCTCTGATTATGGAAAGGGTGGAGTCGCTCCTAAAAATGACTGTGAATCCAATCACTACAACCTCAAGTGTACGTGGAAAAATGGCGACTACGCCTATGCCCTGTCGGTCGAGGCGGACAAGTCTCCAGAAGACCCCCAAGCATTTTTTCGACCTATAGAAAAACTGCTAGATAGCTTTGAAACTGATATTCCCTAGCGCGCTTTGATCCGGGTTAACCAAAGATACAGAAGTCTCAAACGTATGCGTCCGGTCTGACTGCCCTGTCGCAGCGATAGAGTGAGTGACAGTGTCCATTCTTGATAATGGACATCTTGAGGCTCGTGATGGCGGGAACGAAGGGTCAAAAGAAGCGGTTCTGGTCGGATGACGAGAAGCGTTCGATTTGCGCACAGACGCTGACACCGGGGGTCTCTGTCGCTCAGGTCGCCCTTCGGTATGCGATGAATGCAAATCTGATCTTTACGTGGCTGCGGGACCCGCGTTTTACGCCCGACCAGAATAATGCGGTAGTTTCTGAAGAAGCGTCCAATTTTCTGTCCGTCGAGATTGAGGGCACAGCGCTCTCTCCTGAGGTATGTAATACGCCAATGTCGTCGGGCCTGGCAGACGCGGTGTCAATTGCCCGCTTTGATATCACCTTGTCGGACGGTAGACGCCTTCTCGTAGAAGGACCGACGGCGTTGTCATCTGTCGCGGGGCTGTTGCAGGGCTTTGTTGCAGGGATCGCCCCACCGCTGATATCGTTGCGGTTTGTACCCTTCAGGATGTTGTGAATGCCGCACAAGTTCAACGCCGATCGTCGTGACAAGATCCCAAAGCAAAGGCATCGGGTGACCAACCGGGCTGAATACAACGAAGGCCTGCGGCGACGCGGCGATCTGACTGTCTGGATCAGCGAGGACGCGCTTGCCTTGTGGTCGGCCCCACGCCGAACCACGCGCGGCGGACAGCCGCACTACTCTGATCTGGCGATTGAGATGTGCCTGACGCTGGGCCTAGTCTTCAAGCAGCCGCTGCGTCAAACATGGGCGACTGAAATCAGCGCGTGCCTTGCGGGCGATCTGTTTCAGTACAGCCTGATGTTGGACGACGTTGCAGCCATGGCAATTAGGTGCGTGCCCATTCAACACCCGCAGATGCACAGAGGAATCGCGCCGAAATTTAGCAACTCCGGCGCGAGGGTTTGCTTTTAGTCGGGGAGTTTGTTTGATGCCATCTTTGCGAGTGACGCCACGATGTCAGCGTCCGCAGGGTCGGCACTGTTGACGGTAATAACATTGAAACGCAGTCCGTTAAGTTGCAAGCCGTTGAGTTGCAAGCCGTTGGTCGTTTCAGTTGCCGTGGCCGTCGTTGCTGTTGCCAGTAGGACCGCTGTAAGTGTCAGGTATTTCATGTAAATTCCTTCGTTTTTGCTATTCCAGATACGTACGACTACGACGCTTTGGCGTCCAAAATTATTCAACTGAGGCGGACATTTTTTCATTGAACTAGGTCTGGTTTCGAAGGCTTTTCGCCATGCTGGCCATGTCGTTTACTGTTCACGGTGCAATGATGACATGGGCAGCGCCGCTGCTGCGCCAGCTAACCATCTGACAGCCGGTGATGTCCCGTCGGGCTGGAGCTTTTTTTGTTGGATTGTCCGAAGCCATGAGACACAAGGCGATCACGGTTCCTTGCGCATCTGAATAAATCAATTGTGCCACCGTTTTGCCGGCAGCGGCCGGCAGTCGCGTTCCTTGACTGCGCGTTTCGCGTGATCGCGGGCACTGATTTCATTTGATCGTGGGCACGGATTTCACGGGAAGCCGGGCACGTATTTCACACGAACGTGGGCATTGATTTCGCGGGATCATGGGCAGACC
>NZ_JASMWN010000065.1:0-3380 GCF_032595355.1 Sedimentitalea todarodis
TTCCCCATAGGAAATCACACACCTCCCGCGGCCTCCTCCTAGTCAGGTTTCCCAACGCGGGCCACGCTCAGCACAAGCTGAAATCTCGCACCATGGCCCGCATCGAAAAACCTAAAACTTTACTGTCGTTTACGTCAAATGACTCAAGGTCCGCTTATGCCCATTGGGCAGGAGTTCCCCTTATTTCATGTGGCCTTGGTCCCTCGTGAGGCCAAGCAGCCAGAACGCCTAGATGTGCATTTGCCGCTTGCGGTCGCGGGTGCGTTTGGTCGCGTCATCTGATCCGTCGTGGTAGGTTCCGAACCACTTGTCCCAAGGCATTTCAGCGTTGCCATAGTTGCATTCATAATACCGGTGATGCAGCTGGTGGAAGAAAGCGCCAAGCAAAAGTGCCTGACGATCCCGTGCCCAGATCGCTTCATATCCCGAGTGTGAGGACGCAGCGCCGAGCATTAACCAGTAGCCCAGAAACAACATATGCACCGGATGACTTGGCAGCAGCAGCACAATCAGAATGGCACTAAGATAGCCAAGTGCCTCAGTCGGGTGCATCGACATGCCTGACCACGGGCCGGTGTTGACGTTTCGGTGATGCACTGCGTGTACATGTTTGTAGATGCTCGGCTGGTGCAGGATTAGGTGCACGACGTAAAAGTGAAAGCTCTGCCACAGCGCCAAAACCGGAAACAGCAGGATGAACCAGACGGGATGCGCGCTGAACGACGAGGTGCCGATCAATCCGCTGGCGTAAGACCAGCGCAGGAAGCATTCCAGCAACGACAAGAACGTCGCGCCGAACATCATCGAATAATAGACGTTATCCCATGTCTGGTAGCCGAATTTGAACAGTGCGTTCTTGCGTTTGAAATAGGGGCGCGGATCGTATTTCAAGAGCTTGCCCTGACCGTCAATGCCATAGAACCAATGGTGCAGCCCGCCCGCTACAATCAAAAGAAGCAACCAGTTGCGCACAAACACCCATGCCACCCAGCCAAAGGCAAAACCCGCCTGTTCCGACCCCACCGGTTGCACCCAGAACGCCACCAGAAAGGCCAGCGTCAGAAAGATTGAGCGATCCGAGAATTGCAGCCAGTTCTGCCAGACCCATTTCGCAAACACGCCGGGTTTGGTGGGCCACAGCCAATAGGGCGCATATTTGACCGGCAATTCGGGATGCCAGTGCCATTCACGGCTCATCGGGGCGGAGTCTTGGACGTTCGAGGCTTTGTCTTGGGCGTTGGTTTGCGCGTTTGTCATGTCTTGACCCTTGCTGTGCTCAACTGTGGAACGGGCGGCGCTTGTCCAGCGCCTCGCAAAGCTTGTCGTGCTCACCGGGTTTCATGGTGATGCTGGTGGCGGCATCGGGATAGCTGTCATCAAGAACCGCCGTGCGATAGGCGCTTAACCCCTGCATCCGCTCAGCTTCCAATTTGGCGCGCGCGCCGACCATATCCGCGAACTCCCTGGCGTGACGTGGCGGGTCGATCGTGTCGCCGCAGGCATCATCCTGAAACAGGAAAACCACATCCGCAGCCCCGCCTGACCCGATGGAATGGGTGATCAAACCTGTGCGCGGGCTAATCTCGGCAATGGCTTCGTCCGCCACACATTCCAGCTCGACCGCATAGGCACCCGCATCTTCAAGACGGCGGAGGTCCTCAGCCAGCTTCATGGCCTCATCGGCGGTGCGCCCGTAGGCACACAACCCGCCAATCTGCGTCGACAGGCGTGGCACAAGGCCCAGATGCCCCTGCACCGCCAGCCCTTCATCGGCCAACATCTCGACAGCCTTAAAGCTGCGCAGGGTATAGACCGCATCAGCGCCCGCAGCGGCAGCGCGAATACCCGCACGCAAAATATCGTCGTGGGTTTCATAGTCGCTGGCCATGAGGGCCGCAGTGGTAAATGTGTGGGGCGCACCGGCGCGGACGTCATGCAGATCGTGGTCAACAATCGACAAATGATCGATCCCTGCGGCTTCGGCGGCGGCGGCCTCGATCCGGTTTACAGCCGTTGTCTGGACAAACTTGCGTTGCCCTTTGCCCGCTATGATATCCGCCACAGTGAGGTTCCGCGTCGCAGGAAACCCCCCAAAGGTATAAATGCGCTTCATACCGTCCCCTACCTATGTCCAGTCATTGTCAGAATAAGGGGATAGTATGCGCAAAACAAAACGAGTAATTTTGGCCAGTATCACAAAAATATTTTGGTGAAAATGCAAAGACTGCCAAACCTCATATGGCTCCGCTCCTTCGCTGCGGCGGCACAACATCTCAGCCTTACTGACGCGGCAGCCGAGCTGGGGCTGACCCAAACGGCTGTCAGCCTGCATGTCCGCTCGCTTGAGGCCGAGCTAGCCTGCGCATTGTTTACCCGTGCGGCACGGCGATTGACCTTGACCCAGACGGGGCAAGCCTATGCCTATTCGTTGCGGCAGGCCTTGGGCGATATGGCGTTTTCAACCGCCAGCCTGTTTGGCGCGGGTGCTGAACAGATGCTAACGGTGCGCGTTCCGATCTCTTCCGCCGCATTGTGGTTGGCGCATCGATTGCCCGGCTTTTCGGCAGCATATCCCGGCATTACCGTGAGGATGGTGTCGCAGGTCTGGGGCGGGGGCACCCCAGATGCAGAACTGGCGGATGTTGAGCTTCGTTTCGGCAACGGAAACTGGGCGGGCGTTCATGCACGAAAGATTTCTGACGAACGGATTGTTCCGATCAGCGCGGCAGGTGACAAACGCGACAAGCACGATCTGGCGGTGTTGCAGAACGGGCCACTGGTCCAGATCCTCGGCTTTGAGGACATGCTGTTGCGATATCTAAACGCAAACCACCTGACCCCTGCACATGGCGTGACGAGCCATGCTGTTGATACCACCGTGGCTGCCATTGATATTGTCGCAGCAGGGGGAGGTTCGGCCGTGGTACTGGAACGCTTTGCCCGAACAGCCATCAAAACTGGCAAGCCAATTGCGATTACAGGGGCGGCGGTGGAGATCAACTTGGCGCATTACCTTCTGACCACCACGACGTCAGGGCCCAGTGATCCTGCCAAACATCTGTTCGAAGCTTGGTTGGAGGCGGCGTTACGAGAAGGGTCGTAGGGCGGTCTTTGGCCTTTCCCCCTCCATTGTGTAAGGACACCAGTCCGGCTCTTCCAAGGCCTACTAAGGGTGAACTTAAGCGCTCCTCTCGTTTTCTGCTGTCAAACGAACAGCGGCCATTTGACGAATGCGCAGCATCTGGGGAAATGGGCTCTAGCACTAAATCGCTTCGCGATATGGGCGCTTGTGACGTGGGTTGCGCGTAGTCGGGATTTGTTTCGCGGATTGTGAAGTTGAGAGTTTGCTGTTGATCGAGGTGATTTTGCCTCGGTTGACA
>NZ_JASMWN010000066.1:0-3138 GCF_032595355.1 Sedimentitalea todarodis
CGGAGATCTTTAGCCTGAAGGAGCCCGTCAAGATCCCGCTGGTGCTGAGCCGCAACGAGATCAAGCGCATCCTGCTTATGGCTCCAAGCCTGAAGGCGCGGGTGATGCTGTCGCTGGCCTACCCGATCAGGCCGGAGGCTCAGATGCCCAAACTCACCGACACGCAAACCATCATCCTCAGCGCGGCCGCCCAGCGCGCTGATAATCTCGCAATGCCACTGCCCAATGGGCTGCATGGCGCCGCCGCCAATAAGGTCATCGGCATGATGATCGGGCGCGGCTGGCTCGAGGAGGTCGACGCCGACCTGCGCAAGGGCGAACCGCTCTGGCGCGAGACCGGCGATGGTCACGGTACCACGCTGGTCGTGACCGACGCGGGCCTGCTGGCCATCGGGGTGGAGCCCGTCGTGGTTAAGACCATGGCCGCGATCCGCATACATGCTGCCCAACCGCCCGCGCCCAAACGGCCGACACCGCGGGCCGGGACCAAGCAGGCGATGATGATAGAGATGCTGCAGCGGCCTGAGGGGGCCACGATGGAAGAGATTGTCACTGCCACGGGCTGGCAGGCACACACCATACGCGGCGCCATGTCGGGGGCCTTGGGCAAGAAGCTGGGGCTGGTCGTGGCTTCGGCAAAGGAAGAAGGCAGCGCTAGGGTCTATCGGATTGGCCAGAGCCGGTGAACTCTGCCGAGTGGCGGCCTTGAGCCCATTTTGCTGGACGCTGCGTCTCGCTCGAACGAAAGTAAGGCGTAGATAGCCAACCTTGTCACATTCCGTCAACCATGCGACATGGCATGTAAGACTCATCATTCGCTACGCTGGCCAAATAGACCAAAATACAAAAGTGATCAGTGCGGGCTTTTTAGCCTCGCAATCATAGTCCAGCTTTCTTGTAAACGGAAGCACCGTACGATCAAATTTGCAATCAGGAGAGTTTTTAGATTTGGACTGGAATGATATTTTAAAAATTGTTGGCACCCTCGGCGGAATTGCAACAGTATCAGCGGGCGTCGCCGCATTTGTAGGAAACTTCATATCCTCTCGTTTAGTGGAAACGCACAAAGCAAATTTGAGCTTGCAACTTGAAACCCACAAGGGTGAGCTTAACAATCTTGCTGATCGGAAGCGACTTATTCTGAAGCGTCAGGAGCTAATGTTTGAGAGAGAGTATGCCGCCGCCGCCGAGTTTTATAGATTTTTTTCAGGTGTAATTCCCGATCCATGGGCCCCAGATTTGGACTGGAGTGATGCGCAAGCCCACATTGCCGGAGACTTTCACCGGCACGCATCTGGATTAAAGAGATTCCTGATAGAGCATTCGGCTTCTCTAAGCCAAACGGTAAGACGAACCCTTGAAAAGGCGAAGCAGGTGGCAAACGAAGGTATTTTCGAGGTTGGTTATGACACTCGTGGCGAAGATTACGACTTTGACCTTACCCCCAGTGAAGGCGTTAGAAAAATTGTCGATCAGTTTTATGATTTGCTGAAGGAGGCTGACAAGCAGATTAGGTCAGATCTTGAGAGTGGTTCGTTCTCGGGAAGTGACGATGGCAAATCGATCTAGCTGACTCCGTTTCTGAACCTATTTATGACTGACCCTTTCAACTGAATGCTAGCGACGGTCCGCAGGCATAAACTCCCACTTTCTTACCCTCCAGACGGCTGCATTTAGTTAGGGCTATAAAAAGGCAGAAATCGGCCAACGGAGCCGAAAAGTGGAACGGCTGCGAATTCCCGCACTTCGACCGAGCAGGAGGCCAGTGTACGTTCCAGCCCGGTAAAAGAGGCGCGTTCATGCCGCTAGCCTCTTGGCTTTCAGCGCAGCAAAAGTCTCTCCTGTTTCCGCCAGCACGGCATTGGTGCCGGTGAACTGCTGCCAGCGCTCGATGGCGACATCGACGTAAGCCGGGTTCAATTCGATCCCGAAGCACACGCGCCCGGTCGTTTCGGCCGCGATCAGCGTCGTGCCGGAGCCCATGAACGGTTCATACACCGCCTGACCGGGGCTGGAATTGTTCAGGATCGGGCGGCGCATGCATTCCACCGGCTTCTGGGTGCCGTGGACGGTGGCGGCGTCCTGATCCTTGCCGGAGATATGCCAGAGCGTCGTCTGTTTCCGATCGCCCGCCCAATGAGCCTTGCCCGTCTTTTTCACCGCATACCAGCAGGGAGAGGTGGTCCTGGATTTTCGACCAGTTTGCAGCCTTGTTAAGATGGATCAGGTTTTCAAATCAGGCTGCTAATCTCATTGGTTCTGTTTTGCTGGCATATGCCTCGTCAGGGGTCAAGATTCCGTGCGTCGAGTGCGGGCGTTCAGCATTGTAGTCGGCCAGCCACTTTCCGGTGCGTTTGGTCTTGGCCGCCCCCGCCTGGTTGCGCCAAGACGGATCATATTCCACGCCGTAGGGTGGATCGGTGACCATAAGCAGCGGCTTCACATCGCCAAGAAGTCGGCCGACCACATCGGCGGATGTGCGGTCGCTGCAGATCAGCCGGTGCGATCCCAGCTGCCAGTGGTCGCCGGGCACCGACACTGGCGTGACCGGCGGTTCGGGAATGTTATCCTCACCCTCCACCGGCCCGTCGTCGCCCAGCGCATCCGGATCACGCAGCAGCGCGTCCAGATCCTCGTCGGTGATCCCGAGCAGCGACAGGTCGAAATCCTCGGCCAGCAGCCCCGCGATCTCGTCGCGCAGCATTGCCTCGTCCCATTCGCCCAACTCGGTCAACTTATTGTCCGCGATGCGATAGGCGCGCCGCTCGGCTTCATCTAGGTGCCCGAGCCGGATCACCGGCACGTCGGTCAGCCCGAGCATCGTGGCCGCCAGCACCCGGCCATGTCCGCGGAGCTGGCCACGGGGTGGCCATCCTTCAAATTGCTGAAACAGCCGCGGGCGTCAGACAGAAGGGACTCCTGATTGCCTTTCAGCGCCAGGCACCAATCACCGCCCCCTGCGTTGATAGCGGCCACTGTGCGGCGGTTGCAGTGCAGAGCGTCACCGGTCACAACCTTGTACACGGATGAGAAGTTGGGCGTCAGGCGACGACGGGGCCGCAAACGGGCCCGTGGCTCGCGCTCACCGATGCCAGAAGCACTGGGACCGGGTGAACGCTGGTCGCTGGACTTCCTGTC
>NZ_JASMWN010000067.1:0-2889 GCF_032595355.1 Sedimentitalea todarodis
ACAACCGCTGCTGTATTGATCCTGCTGGGGCCTCCGGGTGCTGGCAAGGGGACGCAGGCCCGGATGCTTGAGGAGGAGTTTGGCCTCGTGCAACTTTCGACCGGTGATCTGTTGCGTGCGGCGGTTGCCGCGGGCACCGAGGCCGGCAAGGCCGCCAGGGCGGTGATGGAGGCGGGCGAACTGGTCAGCGACGAGATCGTGATCGCGATCCTGCGCGACCGCCTCGCCGAGCCGGACTGCGCCAGGGGCGTGATCCTCGACGGCTTTCCGCGCACCACGGTGCAGGCCGAGGCGCTGGATGCGCTACTGGCGGAAACCGGCCAGTCCATCAACGCGGCCATCAGCCTCGAGGTTGACGACGCGGCGATGGTCACCCGCATCTCGGGCCGCTTCACCTGCGGCGGCTGCGGCGAGGGCTATCACGACACCTTCAAGGCCCCGGAGGTCGCCGAGACCTGCGACAAATGCGGCAGCACCGACATGAAGCGCCGGGCGGATGACAATGCCGAAACCGTCGCCAGCCGCCTGGTGGCCTATCACGACCAGACTGCGCCCCTGATCGCCTATTACAAGGACAAGGACGTACTGAGATCCATCGACGCGATGGGTGACATCGACACGATTGCCGCCGACCTGGCAACGATCGTGAAACAGGCCACGGCCTGACAAGACCCCGGGCATCGCACTGATACGGCGATGCCTATCATCTCTGGAGGAAGAAGGAGGACCCGCCATGGCGGACCAAACCACTAGCGCCTCGAGCACCGCTGAGTCCGACAAGGGCTACTGGGCGGCGAACGTGCGCATCATTCTGATCAGCCTCGTCATCTGGGCGCTGGTCTCATTCGGATTCGGCATCCTGCTGCGTCCGATGCTGTCGGGCATTGCCGTCGGCGGAACCGATCTCGGATTCTGGTTTGCGCAGCAGGGCTCGATCCTGGTGTTTCTCGCGCTGATCTTTTTCTACGCGTTCCGCATGAACAAGCTCGACGCGGAATTCGGCGTCGAAGAAGAATAAGGAGCGAAACACATGGATCAGTTTACCATCAACCTGCTGTTTGTGGGCGCATCCTTTGCGATCTACATCGGCATCGCGATCTGGGCCCGCGCGGGCTCCACATCGGAATTCTACGCTGCCGGGCGCGGCGTTCACCCGGTCACCAACGGCATGGCGACGGCGGCGGACTGGATGTCGGCCGCATCGTTCATCTCGATGGCTGGCCTCATTGCCTTTACCGGCTATGACAACAGCTCGTTCCTGATGGGCTGGACCGGTGGCTACGTGCTGCTGGCGTTGCTGCTTGCGCCCTACCTGCGCAAGTTCGGCAAGTTCACCGTGTCGGAATTCATCGGCGACCGCTTCTACAGCCCCACCGCGCGTCTGGTGGCGGTGATCTGCCTGATCGTGGCCTCGACCACCTACGTGATCGGCCAGATGACCGGTGTTGGCGTGGCCTTTGGCCGGTTCCTGGAGATCTCCAACACAGCCGGTCTTCTCATCGGGGCCTGTGTCGTCTTCGCCTACGCGGTGTTCGGCGGCATGAAGGGCGTGACCTATACCCAGGTCGCCCAATACTGTGTGCTGATCATGGCCTATACGATCCCGGCCGTGTTCATCAGCCTGCAGCTGACCGGCAACCCGATCCCGGCCCTGGGCCTGTTTGGGAATGACGTTGCCAGTGGCGAGCCTCTGCTGGCCAAGCTGGACGCGATCGTGACCGAACTCGGCTTCAACGAGTATACCGCGCATAACGGCGACACCTTCAACATGGTGCTCTTCACCCTGTCGCTGATGATCGGTACCGCGGGTCTGCCGCACGTCATCATGCGCTTCTTCACCGTGCCGCGCGTTGCCGATGCCCGTTGGTCCGCTGGCTGGGCACTGGTCTTTATCGCTTTGCTGTACCTGACGGCTCCTGCGGTTGGCGCCATGGCGCGTCTGAACATCACTGACATGTTCTGGCCCAATGGCACCAATGGCGAAGCCGTGTCGGTCGAAGAGATCAATACCGATCCGCGCTATGACTGGATGGCCACCTGGCAGAAAACCGGCCTGCTCGGCTGGGAAGACAAGAACGGCGACGGCAAGATCCAGTACTACAACGACAAGTCCGAGGTCATGCAGGCCAAGGCGGCTGAAAAAGGCTGGGAAGGCAACGAGTTGACCAACTTCAACCGGGATATCCTGGTGCTGGCCAACCCGGAAATCGCCAACCTGCCCAGCTGGGTCATCGGTCTGGTGGCTGCGGGCGGTCTTGCGGCTGCTCTGTCCACCGCTGCCGGTCTGCTTCTGGCGATTTCATCGGCTGTCAGCCACGACCTGATCAAGGGTCGCTTTGCACCCGAGATTTCGGAAAAAGGCGAGTTGATGTCGGCGCGGATCGCCATGGCGGTTGCCATCGTGGTCGCGACCTATCTGGGCCTCAACCCTCCGGGCTTTGCGGCACAGACAGTGGCTCTGGCCTTTGGCCTCGCGGCAGCGTCGATCTTCCCGGCCCTGATGATGGGCATCTTCTCCAAGAAGGTGAACAACACCGGTGCCGTGGCCGGCATGCTGGCAGGTCTGGTCACAACGCTGGTCTACATCTTCCTGCACAAGGGCTGGTTCTTCATCCCCGACACCAACAGCTTCACGGATGCTGATCCGCTGCTGCTGTCGATCAAGTCCACCTCGTTCGGTGCGGTCGGTGCGATGATCAACTTTGCAGTGGCCTACCTGGTCACAGGCATGACCAAGCCGGTGCCGCAGGACATCGTCGACCTCGTCGAAAGTGTCCGCGTGCCACGCGGCGCAGGGGCTGCGGCAGCAGACCACTAAACTCCCAGGCGCGGGCGTACCCCCCCGATACGCCCGCCAACCCCGGTCCCGCCCGATCCCGTCGGGCGGGA
>NZ_JASMWN010000068.1:0-2745 GCF_032595355.1 Sedimentitalea todarodis
CAATGACTGCGAAGAGAAGTGTGACCCGGATGAGAGACAATGATCCCTACAGCACGGAAATCAAAAGATGAAATAAACTTGACCCAAACGCCCGATTAGAGAAGTGAGTTTTCGCTGCGCTAGCGCCAAGGTCTGCTTGGGAAAAGTTATTGTCAGATGCCCTTAACGGCATTTCCGATAATTGCGTTGGGGCGATGCATGGCAAGTTGCCTACGCGCTTCGTCATGACGCCCCAACCGCAGCAGGACACCGACTGACGCATATTCTATCAAATCACGCTGCGCGCGACTGCCACCAAGCCGCGCGTGATCCCAAAGCGATTTTGTCAAAAGGTCATTCGCATCCGACCAGTTCTGATCAGCGATGGCACCGAATGCCTCAGCCAGATATCGCACAAGGTCGGCTGCCGGTCCCTTGGCACCTACAATGATCCGTTGAAGTTCCTCGGATCTTCCTGCCATCGCATATCCAAGTGCTGCATGTGCATCCGCAAAACCCAAGCCGGGGTTCGGAAACTTCTCTGCGGCATAGTCGCAAACGATCTGCCACCGTTCTTGAGGAACCTCTACACCCGAAAGCTCCGCCCGATATTGAACCGCCGCCAGATCAACCATAACATTTAGCGGAGGCCCCCATGCCCCGCGCGGATCGATATCCCGGTCGACAATGCGCCACATCTCATCCGTATCGCCACGGGCCAATGCCCAAAGCGCAATATGCCAAGCGATATGGCAATGCATTTGGCCCTCTTTTTGATAGGAACGTTGCCAGTCCGTGATGAATGCATAACCCGCTTCTGTCTGGCCTGTTTCATAATAGAGATGTGATCGAAAATGCGCACCATGCGCATTTCGCGGATTGGCCGTCAGTGATTTTTCAATGCTCTTTTCGGCACGGTGGAATTGGCCGACCTCGACTTGCGCGAACCCCAACAGACCTTGGAGCCACCAGTCATCGCCATAATGGGGTTCAAGTATCTCAGCCAGCGCAAGGTTCTCGGCTTCGCGTCCCGGCTCGCCACTGAATCCGATCAGACTCAGGACGCCCAGACAGGCTTGCGCGATCATCACATCACGGGGATATTCTTGCAATTGATCTCGCGCGGCCTGATATCCAGCGGCGTTTTTGCCGTCAATCAAAAGGCTGATGATCTTGATCTGCCGCGCTTCCCGTTCCGTCAGCGGCCGGTCGCATTGTTTGGCGAGATGAAGTGATTGTTGCGCACCAGCCCTATCTCCGACGAGCTGCCGATAACGAGCCAATACGACATGTGGGAGGGCGAAGCCTTCGTCTTCTTGGGTCGCCAGTTCGAGCGCGGCTTCAACTCCGATCTCGGCACCGAGGAACCGATCAAGGCCAAGAACATACGCATCTCTGGCCTTTTGCGAGTTCGTAGAAAGCGAATATCCGTATCTGTCTTTCATCCCCAGCACCATGTTTGAGCCAATGCTACAGCAAACCGCACGAAAAGTCTGTGACTTCGCAAAAGCGGTCGTTGATCAGTCGCACAGCATTCAGAACAATGGGCTCGCACTAGGATTTCGCCGCCTGCGGCGCGAACCACTGCTCGTGAAATGTCAATGAACGTGCTTTTCGTGAAACGACATGAGATTAACAGCTTGCTGTAATTTTCCGACGGCTGGTTCCGTTCCGGCTTCAACCTGAGGCTTTCCGCACAAGCCATTCGGCGGCAGAGAGCCCCAAGGAGACATAAATCAACATCACCGATTAGCTATGCAGTTATTGACGGTGCGGGTCCTTTGCCGGAAGTGCATCGCGCAAGTCCTCGGCGTTTTTCCATTCTGGTTTGGCGCTCGCCCCGGTCTCGTCCGGTATGAAGGAGGAAGCCGCAGCTTTGTTCAAATCGGGGATATAGCGCGGACAGTTTGGGAATATCTCGTCGGCGTCAACACGCACGGTCATCTTGTGGCCTTCCTTCGTTGGGCCGTCGACAAGAGTGCAATTGCCATTGACGCGCAGACGCTTTGGCTGAGCGCTAAATTCAATGAATAGAAGTCCGATTCGCGGTGATTTCAATACATTACCGAGGCTGCGATACATCGAGTTTCCATCAAAATCCGCCCACTCCAATTGCGTCGGACCTGTGACACGCACAAATCCGGGCGCACCGCCCCGAAAGGAACAGTCAACACTTTGTCCGTGTGCCGTAGCAATGAAAAAGAACTCTGCATTTTCTATGAAGTTGACGTCTTGCTCACGAAACTCGGAAAACCGCCGATGCTTTTCCAATGCATCTGCCATTCGGCGGCCATCGAACCTGTCCTGCAACTCGCGGTGACCATCGTGAAACATGCTGGTTGATTGCTCTGACATCTTCGACCCTCCCAGTAGGCTGATGCCAGACTACCACACTTTCATGCATTCTGAGTGTCGGCTCCGTCCGCACCCTGTGTATTGCCTGAAAAAATTTCGCTGCGCGGCCCACGAATGGCCGAAGTCGACGCCGCGCCGCGTCATCGAGTTTTTTTGCCTACGCAGAAAAATCGGTGCTGCGAACGCGTGCGGCAAGATTCTGACACTTCCGGTCAGGGCTCACTGCCATCCTCGGATGCGCCGCAGCATCGGCCCAGGATTGGCGTCGGCCGGCTGCAAGGGACGGCCCAATGCACTAAATCGCTTCGCGATATGGGCGCTTGTGACGTGGGTTGCGCGTAGTCGGGATTTGTTTCGCGGATTGTGAAGTTGAGAGTTTGCTGTTGATCGAGGTGATTTTGCCTCGGTTGA
>NZ_JASMWN010000069.1:0-2729 GCF_032595355.1 Sedimentitalea todarodis
AACAAACGGTCCGGGGTTCGTGTGATCAGATTGCAGTCGTGCGTTCCTGAGCTTGCCACATGGGAGCGCAGGGTAATCGGACTGGTTTGCACGGTGGACGTGGCATCAGGTGGTTCGGGTGGCGGGCGTGTCACGGGGCGTTGTCACCGGTTCTGTAGCGGGCACGCAGCTCACGTGCATGTAACCTCAAGGCCTCAGCGCTGCGCTGCCCCCGTTGATCGCGCAGGTCGATGATCCAGACAGTATCCTGTGCCATTGTGTAGAGTAGTGAAAAGGCGGTCCCCCGGACCTTGTATTCGCGAACGGCGCTGAAATCCTCATAGGCTGGGCCGGACATGGGAAACTCTGCAAGCATGGCCTCCGCGCGGATCAACGCGTTGATGGCTTTTGACAAGTCAAGCTGCGGGTTCTGTCGGTAGTAGGCCCGAAACCAGCGCAGCCCAGGTTCTGCGGTTTCGAGATAGCGAACCTCCATGCCTATCCGTCGTGTTTCGGGAAGGAGCGGTCGTCATCCGCCTTCAGCCAGTCATGGACGGCATTTGGCGCCAGAGACGGTGCTCCTTGATCGACAAGGGCAAGCCCTGTTTCGAGGAGATCTCGAGTCGCGAGGCGTTCTTCCACAAAGGCCCGGATTGCCTGGTTGGCCATATATGATGCGGATCGATCCTCGAAGCGAGCGATCCGGTCGAGCTGCGACTTGAGCTCGCTGTCGATGCGGGTGGTGAAGGATGTTGTTGCCATGATACCGAAGTGTTTGTTGTGTTGATGCACTTGTCTTACAATGTATGGTAGGCGGGTGCGCGGTCAAGATCTCATCGCACCAGTCTCACAAACTCCGATTCACCCAATCTCGCGAACACCGCTCGAATTCTCCTCGCTTTCAGCACTTCTGACACCGCGTCAGGAGTCCAGAGATCGAGCAAGCGCCCTGTCCATCAACGAAATGGGAACGAGCGCGATGGGAGCGCCGAATTGGGGTGAATCCAGCGATGAAACATAAGCTACGGAGTTGTCGTTCTTGCTGCATTGCTGGATTCTAGTATTTTGATATTCTTGAATACATGTTCTTGTTTCACTCTTGGACTTTAGGTTCATTGGTGGATTCCAGTAATTAGCTGGTCGAGTGGGTCTAGAAGAAGTGTTCGAGTTGTCGATGACTCATGCATGCGGAAGACGTTGTTCGTGTTCGCTGTTTTCTCTTGCTGCCCCCGAGTCCAGAGATTGAGCAAGAGCCCAGTCCACCGATGGAATGGAAATTTTGAGGGCGAGAGGGCTGATTTCGGGCGAGTCCGGCCATGAAACTAAGACGACAGGAGTATGCGTCGGAGCTCATGTTTAATGGTCCGATAACTGCATTATCGGTCATGGTTGAGGTGTACAAGGCGCGGCGTTTTTAACAGCATCTTGTGGAGATTAGCGCCGTCAAGAAATGGCCTTGAGACATTACATATGCGCGACCCAGCCCCATTGACGGTGCAGACACTTTACCTCGGATGCCGTCCCGGGTCACCTCAACTGGCGGGAAACCCCTGAAGATGTGGCGTTTTTGTCAGGGGCTGCGCTCAGCCATCTGCATATTGTGCTGGCGCGGGACGACGTGCCCCAGAGCTTGCTGCGCGAGCGGCGGGCACTGCGCGCCGCTGAGGCTTGTGTGGCGGTCTCGGGACGCAGGGAGCGGGCAGGGGAGTTGCGCGATGCAGTGCAGTTTCTGCGCCCCGGGGATCAGCCCGGCCCGGCGGGGGATATCAATCTGTCCTGGCGGATGGATGTTCCGGACCCGGCCTGCCTATGCGCCCGCAATCCGCGCAGCGGCGGATGTCGGCGAGCCCTGCACCTTTGTCGGTAACTTTGCGACACTACCGGGAGTGGGCAAAATCTGGGGGTTCATGCTGCCATCATGGTGTTTGAAACTGACAGACGCCCATCGAGTACGGCGGCTCGAGTGACCGCTACGTTGTGAGCGCCTTGTGGCGGCCATCGCATGCGCCTGCGTTTACCCATGCGCGCATTTCCGATGTCGCCGACGCAGCCTTCGGCTCGGGATGTTGAGATCGGCATGCCCTGGCGATACCGCCGTCCATAGTTCGTAAGTGATCCCATGTTGTTTGCGAGATAGCCGTACAGATCACGGCAGCGTGCAAGCGCCCTTTTGGCCTGGTCTCGGATCAAGGGTTCGTGTTTGGAGAGCCGCGCGCAATCAGCCATTGAAGGTTCGTGCCAGCTGTCTGGACTTTGCCGTGCCAAAGGTTCCATCGCAGGGTCTCGGCTGGTGTCGTGAAGATTACAGCTGTTCCCGGAAAGCTTTCCCTTCTTACGAGGCCCTTGATCGCGTTCTCGACATGCTGAACCCGCATCGAGATATCCACCAATCGAGGATGTGTCGCATCTGTCCACCAGTTGCGCCGCGGACAAGGTTTGGAAGCGCAGCCTCCCCGTCTGAAATGACCGTGATGGGGCGCCGACTATCCCACCCGAGTGCGTCCAAATCGCGACGAAGCTGGGCAGCAGGCGAGGTGGCCGCTTGTGGCGCAAGACCAAAGCGACGACACATGTCGTTGGTTTCGATCTTGCCTACCACAACATCGAGATGCCGTTTCTGGTATTCATAGGTCGTGTTGCACAGATCAACTGCAACTCGGAGCGCGCCCTCCCCGAGACGGAATTCAGGCGGTGCGCTCAAAGCTTGGTCGGCCAAGTCCGGTCATCCGGTTAAGAACCTGGACGCCAAT
>NZ_JASMWN010000070.1:0-2605 GCF_032595355.1 Sedimentitalea todarodis
TGCGCGTTTCGCGTGATCGCGGGCACTGATTTCATTTGATCGTGGGCACGGATTTCACGGGAAGCCGGGCACGTATTTCACACGAACGTGGGCATTGATTTCGCGGGATCATGGGCAGACCTGGTCGACGTACTGAGGATACTGCCCCTCCAGATCAACAGGAGGGGCTAGATGCCAACAGGACGTTTGAACATGCGCCGTATACGAGATGTATTGCGATTGAAATTTGCCCATGGGCTGAGTGAGCGGGCGATTGCAAAGTCGCTGGGGCTCGGGAAGGGAAGTGTTGGGGCCTACCTGCGACGTGCTCGGGATGCGGGGCTGGGTTGGCCGCTCCCGAAGTGCCTGGATGACGATGGTCTGGAGTTGTTGCTGTTTCCAGCGTCGCCGACAGTCCCGGACCCGAACCGCCCGGTTCCGGATTGGTCATTGATTGACAAGGAGCTGCGCAAGCGCGGGGTCACCCGGATGCTGCTTTGGCAGGAATACCGAGAGCAGCACCCTGATGGCTTCGGGTATACGTGGTTCTGCACGCATTTTGATGTCTGGAAGGGGCGCGTGCGCCCGAGCATGCGACAGACACATATGGGTGGCGAGAAAGTCTTCGTGGACTTCTCGGGTGATACGATAGACATCGTCGATCCCGACACTGGTGAGGTCCATGCCGCAAAGCTGTTCGTCGCGGCCATGGGCGCATCGAGCTATACCTATGCCGAGGCGGTTGCCTCCGAAGGGCTGGAAGATTGGATCGGCGCGCATACGCGCATGTTCGATTATTTTGGCGGTGTGACCAAAGCGGTGGTCCCTGACAACTTGAAGTCCGCGGTGACCAAGCCCGACCGCCATGATCCGGGGTTGAACCGGACTTATGCCGAGATGGCCGAGCATTATGGCACCGCGATCCTGCCTGCGCGACCGTACAGGCCAAAGGACAAGGCGAAGGTTGAAGTTGCCGTTCAGGTGTCACAGCGCTGGATTATTGCGCGGCTGCGGAACCGGCGGTTCTTCTCTCTGGCTGAGCTGAATGCGGCCATTCGGCCCTTATTGGGTGATTTGAACACGCGGGTCATGCGGGATTACAATGCCAGCCGGGCTGATCTCTTTGCCACACTGGACCGCCCGAACTTGGCTCCATTGCCTATGGATGCA
Organism: Sedimentitalea todarodis; assembly: GCF_032595355.1. Taxonomy (NCBI): domain Bacteria; kingdom Pseudomonadati; phylum Pseudomonadota; class Alphaproteobacteria; order Rhodobacterales; family Paracoccaceae; genus Sedimentitalea; species Sedimentitalea todarodis. Next base: position 1,150 of record NZ_JASMWN010000070.1, read on the forward strand.
TATGTCTTCGCTCGTTGGAAGCGAGCCCGTGTCGCGCCGGATTATCACATTGAAGCAGACGGCTGCTGGTACTCGGTCCCCTTTGGCCTGATCCGCCAGCTTGTCGACCTGCGGATCACCCAGACCACGGTGGAAATCTTCCATCGCGGCAAGCGTGTGGCCAGTCACGCACGCAATCCTGGGCGACGCAGCCATGTAACGGTGCCCGATCACATGCCATCCTCACATCGCCGCTACGCGGAATGGACCCCTGCGCGCATTTTAGCCAGCGCCGAGAAACTGGGCCCATCCGTTGCCGCGTTCTGCCAGATCGTCATGGAGAACCGCCCGCACCCCGAACAGGGGTTCCGAACCTGCCTGGGTGTGTTGTCCCTGGCCAAAAGCTATGAGGCGGATCGTCTCGATGCCGCCTGTCGCCAAGGTGTCGCCATCAAGGCGCGGTCGGTGGGGTCTATCCGATCCATTCTGACGACCGGCCTTGATCAGGCTTTTCTAGAACCCGAACCCGAAGAGCTGCCCCTGCAGCACCCCAATATCCGGGGCCAAAATTACTACCACTGAGAAGGAGAAACTCTTGCTGACACATCCCACATCCGACCGGCTCGAAGCCCTTGGCTTCATCGGCATGGCAAAGGCGCTGGACGAACAGCGCCGCGCCAGTGACACGTTCGAAAACCTCAGCTTTGAAGAGCGCCTGGGTCTGCTCGTGGACCGAGAGGCAGCGGAACGCGGTGCCAAGAAGTTGGCAACACGGCTGAGATTTGCATCTCTGCGGCAGGCTGCCTGCGTTGAAGACATCGACATACGCAGCCCGCGCGGCATCGACAAAACCGTCATGGCACATCTCATCGATGGCGGCTGGATCGACAGGCACGAGAACTTGTTGATCACTGGCCCAACAGGGCTGGGCAAGAGTTGGATTGCCTGTGCTCTCGGACATAAAGCGTGTCGCGACGACCGCCGGGTCATGTATCATCGTGTTCCCCGGCTCTTCCAAGCGCTGGCCATTGCGCGAGGTGACGGACGTCACGCTCGTGTCCTCAAATCCATCGAACGTACCGAGCTGCTGATCCTCGACGACTGGGGCCTTTCAGTGCTCACCGCTGTCGAACGTCGCGATCTGCTGGAAATCCTCGAAGATCGGCAGGGTCGAGGATCCACAATTGTGACCAGCCAGCTGCCTGTCGACCAATGGCACGAAGCCATCGGTGATCCGACTTTGGCCGACGCCATCCTCGATCGCTTGGTCCACAACGCTCACCGTCTCAATCTCTCTGGGGAAAGCATGCGAAGAAAAATGAACACCACGAAACCGCTTGACCCCAGCCGTCTGGCCTGACTCAATGAACCTTGTCGGCCAGCCTGCCCACGATCGTGAAATGGCTGCCCGCGATGCCGTGAAACGCGTGCCCGAGATCGCGTGAAATCACCGCCCAACTTTCGCGAAATACGCACC
>NZ_JASMWN010000071.1:0-2519 GCF_032595355.1 Sedimentitalea todarodis
GTACGCCTCCGGCGAGGGCCGTCTTTTGGTGTGATGTGAGATTTTGTAGCGGTTGCAGTCATGAGCAGCAACAAACCCACCCCTCGCAAGCAAGCCGTTTCCAACGCCAAAACTGGGCGTCGTCATCGGTCTGATGCCGAAAAGCTGAAGATCGTTAAGGAAAGTTTTGAGAAAGGGTGTGTGCAGGCGCAATTGGCGCGTCGGCATGGAATTTCGACGTCTCAGCTTTGGGATTGGCGGGCGCGCTACAAGGCTGGGCTGCTTGAAGACCGTGCGGACTTTTCCCAGGTTGTGGTGACACAAGAGACGCCGGAAGGCGTTCAGGATCAGGCGAGATCCGCCGCTGCGTGCCCCGATCTGGTGATTGAGGTAGGCCAATGCTATCGGTTCACGATCCCGGCGGGGTTCGACATGGATGCAGCGGCTCGTCTTTTGCGGGGGTTGGCATGATTGCGTTTCCGGCGGGTGTGAAAGTTTGGATCGCGGGTGGCGTCACGGACATGCGGCGGGGAATGAACACTCTGGCGCTGCAGGTGCAACAGGGTTTGGGGCGCGATCCGTATGCCGGGGAGATTTTCTGCTTTCGTGGGCGTCGCGGCGATTTGGTCAAGATTTTGTGGCACGATGGCGTTGGGACGTCGCTGTACCTGAAGCGGCTTGAGGCGGGTAAATTCATCTGGCCAACAAGTGGGTCTGGCGAGGCTGTGCAGGTTTCGGCAGCGCAGTTGGGCTATCTTCTGGAAGGGATAGACTGGCGCAATCCACGCTGGACACAACGCCCTGCAAAGGCTGGGTAAACTGCAACAAATGGTCTGTTTTTGTTGGCACCGCTTGCGCCCGGATGGTAGATATTCGCCATGTCGGATGCCGCTTCTGAAATCGCCAAATTACGCGCTGCCTTGGCTGCGGCGCAAGCCCGTGCTCAAGCTGCGGAAAGTGATTTGGCGCAGACCCGTGCGGTCGTTTCCTGTTCCGAGGCGATGATCAAAGAACTGAAGCTTGAGATCGCCAAACTGCGGCGCGACAAATACGGCGTATCTTCTGAACGCAGCGCGCGGCTGCTGGATCAGCTGGAACTACAACTCGAGGAACTCGAAGCGGCGGCAACTGAGGATGCGCTGGCTGCAGAACAGGCCGCGCTCGACGCGCAAACCACCGTCACATCCTTCACCCGCCGTAAACCGTCCCGCAAACCGTTTCCGGAGCATTTGCCGCGCGAACGTGTGGTGGTTGAAGCTCCCACTCAATGCACCTGCTGCGGGTCGGATCGGATCGTGAAGATGGGAGAGGATGTCACCGACACGCTGGAAGTCGTCCCGCGCCAGTGGAAGGTGATCCAGACCGTCCGGGAAAAGTTCACTTGCCGGTCGTGCGAAAAGATCAGCCAGCCCCCTGCGCCGTTCCATACCATCCCGCGCGGTTGGGCCGGGCCCAGTCTGATTGCCATGGTGGCCTTTGAAAAGTTCGGCCAGCATCAACCGCTGAACCGCCAAGCAGAACGCTTCGCCCGCGAAGGTGTGGATATCAGCCTGTCCACATTGGCCGACTTGATTGGCCATGCGGCGGTTGCTCTGGCCCCGATACATGAGTTGATTGCGCAGCATGTGCTGAGCGCGGGTCGTCTACACGGGGATGATACAACCGTCCCGCTGCTCGCACGGGGCGGCACCAAAACAGCGCGGCTTTGGACCTATGTGCGAGAAGACCGGCCATTTGACGGTGGCGCACCACCGGCAGCTTTGTTTTATTTCTCTCGGGACAGAGAAATGACGCATCCCAACAAACACCTCACCAACTGGCACGGAATTTTGCAGTCCGACGCCTACAGCGGCTACAATGATCTCTACCGCCCCGACCGGAAACCAGGCCCGGTGAGCAGCGCCCTGTGCTGGTCACATGCGCGGCGAAAATTCTTCGAGCTGGCCGACATCGCCGGAAACGTGCGCAAGGGAAAACCCGCCCATGACATCTCGCCCATTGCGCTTGAAGCCGTCCAGCGGATCGACGCGATCTTCGACATCGAGCGCGATATCAACGGTCTGAATACTGAGGACCGTCACGCCGTCCGCCAAACCCTATCGCGGCCCCTGGTCGAGGCTTTGCACGGCTGGTTCATTGAGCAAAGAGCGCGGATGTCCAAGCACAACCCGGTCGCCAAGGCGATCAAATACATGATTGAAAAGCAAGGCCGCTGGGATGCGTTCACCACCTTCCTCGATGACGGGCGCATTTGCCTGACAAACAACGCAGCCGAACGCGCCCTGCGCGGCGTGGCTCTGGGCCGAAAAAGCTGGCTCTTCGCCGGATCAGAGCGCGGCGGCGACCGCGCAGCCTTCATGTACACATTGATCATCACGGCAAAAATGAACGACATCGACCCACAAGCTTGGCTCGCTGACGTCCTAAAACGACTGCCCGACATGCCCGTCTCGCGCGTACATGAAATGTTACCGTGGAACTGGAAAACCGCAGCACAAAACGTCAAGGCCGCATAACCGCGGTCCACACCGGATGTTTAC
>NZ_JASMWN010000072.1:0-2500 GCF_032595355.1 Sedimentitalea todarodis
TGTCAATCCCGGAGCAAAATGGGGCCACGTACCGGTGTAAAACTGGGCCACTGGGTTTGAGCCATACCGCGCCTTGGCACGCGTGCTCTTCACATAGCTAAGCTTGCCAAGGCGCACTGGCCGCAGGCCAGTTCTGATCAGTTGTTTGTTTTGGATTTGCGGCTTTCGCGCAGCCGGAAGCTTTCACCGTTCATCTCAAGAATGTGGACATGGTGGGTAAGCCTATCGAGGATGGCCCCTGTGAGGCGCTCAGTACCGAACGTTTCCGTCCATTCATCGAATGGCAGGTTTGATGTGATGATGATCGATCCACGCTCATAACGTTGGCTGATGACTTCGAACAGCAATTCCGCCCCGGTCTTTGACAACGGCACAAAGCCAAGTTCGTCGATGATCAGAAGGTCCTGTGCTGCCAGTTGTTTTTGCAGGCGTTGCAGGCGGCGTTCATCGACGGCTTCGATCAGTTCATGCACCAGTGCGGCGGCTGTGACGAAGCGGACGCGCATGCCTTTCTGGCATGCTGCCAAGCCCAATCCCAAGGCCGCGTGCGTCTTGCCTGTGCCTGATGGACCGAGGGCGATGATGTTCTCGCGGCGCGTGACGAACTCGCAGCGGGCGAGTTCCATCACCAACATCTTGTTCAGCGACGGGATCGCCTTGAAGTCAAAGCTGTCCAGGCTTTTGGTAGCCGGGAACTTGGCGGCTTTGATGCGTCGCTCGATCATCCGGCGTTCGCGTTCGATCAGCTCCAGTTCGCACAGCCGCAGCAGGTACTGGACGTGATCTTTGCCTTCGGCGGCGCATTGGCGGGCAAGCTTGTCATGTTCGCTCAAGAACGTCGGCAATCTCAGCTTCTTGAGGTGATGGGTGAGCAGAACCTGAGGCGCGTCCGTCATGGCGCCGCCTCCGACATCAGCACCTTGTAGCTTGCCGCTTTCGTCGTCTCGACCTGAGCGGCGGGTAAGAATGGGTAGACATCAAGGTCCAGCTTGGGCGGTCGCCGTTCAATCCTGCACAGAACCAGATGCTTCACGGCATCATAGCCAATAGCGCCAAGATCGAGCGCCTGGCGCACGGCACCGTGGACGTGGTCCATCTCGAAGGTTTCCAGCAAACGCAGGATCTGAACATACTCACGCTTACCTGGCTTGCCCATCCTGGCCTCAAGCAACCGGTGCAGCGTGGCAAAGGCATCTGGCAGGTCCCATCCCTGAAGGGGCGCGGCCTGATCCAAAGCGCCTACTTTCTGCTCCAGCAGGGGCAGGAAGTGCATGGGATCGTAGATCATGTCCGCCTTGTCATAGGACCTCTTATGCCGCGCGATCACCACGGGACCGCAACCGATCACGACCACATGGACATATCCACGGACCTGGACTTCATGATGGGCATAGGCCACCGGCACCGAGTAGTCATTGGACCGATAGCGAACCATCGAGATTGACGTTGCCCGCGTGCTAACCTTCTCGCAGGCGTCATAAGGCACGAGCGGCAGCGCTATTAGTGCATCCAGATCGCGCAACAGCCGCTCACCAATCGTCGCGCTGTGGCCGCGCACAATGTCATTCTGGCGCCGCAGGCATTGCTCTTCCAGCCAAGCATTCAGGGCATCAAAGCTCTCAAAGCGCGGAGCGGGCACCATGAAGTTCCGCCGCCCGTATCCAACGCCACCTTCAACATGCCCCTTATCGTTCCCCTTGGCGGGGCGGCCAAACTTATCGTCGAACAAATAATGGGATTGAAGTTCTGCGAAGCTGCGGGTCCGATCACGCGTACCGTCACCGCAAATTTTGGCCACTGCGATCTTTGTGTTGTCATAGAGCACCGACAAGGGCACGCCACCAAAGAACGCAAAGGCCGCATTGTGACCGTCACAGAAAGCTTCGGTCGTCTCAGCAGGGTAGGCTTTGATAAAGATCGCGTCAGAGTGCGGAAGTACCATCACGAAGTAGTGCAACTTGCATTCAACACCGCCGATCACGCCAAGGGTCTCACCAAAATCCATCTGCGCATGCCCTGGCGCGTGTCTTAGTGGCACGAAGACCTCTTTGGAGCGGCACTTCTTCTCCCGGACATAATCGGTGACGATGGTAATCCCGCCAGTGAACCCATGCTCATCGCGCAGCCGGGCATGAATGCGTTTGGCGGTATGGCGCTGCTTCTTCAGCTTGCCTTTGTCGTCTTCAAGGATTTGGTCGATCACTGGAATAAACGGATCCAGCTTCGGTCGCGCTGGCGCTTCACTACGCCGATACCCAGGTGGCACCGAGTGCTGCAAAATCTTCGAGACCGTCTTGCGATCAATCCCGAAAAGTCGCGCCGCTTCGCGCCCGCTCATACCATCAACATGGCACGCACGGCGCACCCGATTATAAAGTTCCACAGAATACATCTCCCCGCCTTCAGTTCGTTACCTCAGGCGTAAAGTGGCGGAATTTTACTCCGCTACGACCAGATCATCCGGCCGTTTCTGTGGTCCAATTTGTCTCCGGGATTCACA
>NZ_JASMWN010000073.1:0-2493 GCF_032595355.1 Sedimentitalea todarodis
CGCCAGTCTATTCCTTCCAGCGATCACCCATGTTGATACCCCCTTTCGTCATTCTGACAGATTCTCAAATCCAGTTTGTTGATGTTATGATTTCGAAGGTTCCGCACGCCGTCCAACACGACTGATGTGTCGGGAAATAGATATGCACCGGATGGTTGAGGGTCGATGAGCAGGCGCCTTTTCTTTATCTGGACATAGAGCCAGTTAACCGGAATTCCCAGCTTTGCAGCAAGAGCAGTTGTGCTCAGGAAGCTGGGATCGTGATCCCACCGCCTGTGCGAGGGAGGCGTCTTGATCCCTTCGGCTAGCCGGATACGCTGCACGGTGACAGGAAGAACCTTGGCGACACAGTTTGCAGAACGGTGTCCCTCTTTCGTGAGAACGCGAGCGATTTCATTATCAGGGGTCCCTGCCTTTGCCAACTCGAGCAGGCGCGCCCTCATTTCTTCGCCCCGGGCGAGTTTCGCGATCGCAGTTACCCGCATCTTGACGTCGAGTTCGGTCACCGCCCCGCCGCGCCATACGATACGGACCAGTGCGCTCTCGGGCGTCCGGTCGAGCACCACCTTGTCCACCAGGCAGCGCAGCAGCGCCTTGCGATGCGCGTCGGTGGTGGCGGGATCCGCCCAGATTTGCGGCAGACGTCCCGCAAGGGCCACCACCTTGCCGGTGAAAGCCTTCCCCATCGTCACATGAGCGGTCGGTTGCTCTGCGGACTGCTCGGCCAGCGCGGCCTCCGCCGCTCGAACCTCCATCAGCGCGCTTTCCCAGCGGCGCTCAAGTTCCGCGGCGACAAGACGGTTGTCAGGGTCAACGCGATTGAACTGCCGCTGTGCTAGGGCTGCGGCATAGCGTGTGCGCTCAACTTCGCGTTCTGCATTTGCAAGCAGTGCGCTGTCGACCTGGCTCTGGGCCCGGCGGGCGCGCGACAGGGCATCGAGTTCCGCAGGTTTCAAAGCAGTCAGGAAAGCGTCAGCAACAGCGGCATCCACCGCTTTGGCCCGGATATGCTGGCAAGTGGGTAAACCAGAATGAGTACGCAAGTGGTTGCAAACATACTCTCCGCCGCCCTTGTATCGGACATACATCTTATAGCCGCATCGTCCGCACCAGACTATACCGTGCAATAGAAGTTCGCCGTCGCGGGGGATGCCTCTTGTCTTGCTGCGCATGTATTCAGCCCGGTTGTCGGTCACGATGTTGCGGATGTTCTCATATGTTGGCCAATCGATATAGGCCGGATACCGGTCCTTCACGACGATCCGCCACTCTTCGAGAGGTCGTGCCACTTTTGTCGCGGGCCGCCCGCCCGGTGTGGTGTCCCGAATGCGGGTCCGGCCATAGACGAAAGCACCTGCGTAAGCTGGATTTTTCAGGATCGTTGAAACCGCAGCGACCGTCGCACGAGCCCAGTGCAGTTCGCCATGTCGGTCCCGGCGTGGCAGATCGAGACCACGATCATTCAGCATGCGCATCACCTTGGCGATGCTACGCAGCTTCTGAAAGAGCTCAAACACAAGACCGAGCCGGTCCTGAACAGCCATATCTGGATCTTTCAGCACAACACCGCTCGGGTCCCTCACAAGACCGACAGGCAAGGTGAGGGCAAGCTCCCCGCGCTCTGCCTTGGCGATGAGGCCAGCTGTCAGGCGGCTGCGGATCGTATGCAGCTCGAGTTCGGATATGGTTCCCTTGAGGCCAAGAAGCAGGCGTCCGTTGGCGCTGCCGGGATCGTAGACGCCGTCGCGATCAGCGATCAAACACCCCCGCAAGCCACAGATGTCCAGAAGAGGATACCAATCGGAGCAGTTGCGCGCGAGCCGCGTGACATCAACGGACAGGATTATCCTCACGTCGCTCAGCCCAACCCGACCGACAAGTTCCTGGAACCCGCTGCGATGCGCAGCGGACGCGCCGCTCAGACCAAGATCGGCGTCGATCACGTCGATATCGGCTTTATGCCATCCAAGATCATGGGCGCGCTGGCAAAGCGCGTATTGCAGCCGCAGGCTCTCCTGGTTGCTCACCACCTGATGGGGCGTCGACTGCCGGATGTAGACAACCGCTTTGCGCTTCAGATGCGCCGACTGGATCAACTCGGACATCACGAAATACCTCCGCCAGAGCCACGGCGATGTCGTCGGCGATCTGACGCCTTAGCGTCACCGGCAGCGTCGTCCAAAGATCTTCGGGCGCTATACTCATGGCACTCAGAATCTACCACATTTAGTAGATCGCGCAACGCCTCTACGCTCAATTTGGTAGAATGGGGCGGCAAACCAAGCGGCTCGGTCGTCGTCACGGGTACATTCAGAGTGACCCCATCGCGATATACGACCTCGTAGCAGGGCGAAGAACTGCCCCTGCGAAACCTCGATCGACCAAGAACCTCGAATGATCGCCCATAGAGCGGGTGCCGCGGATCAAGCACCTGAACGCTCTCTGGAAAGGATTCGTCCGCATCACCAAAGGGGGCATCCCCAAACACCCTCG
>NZ_JASMWN010000074.1:0-2279 GCF_032595355.1 Sedimentitalea todarodis
CCCTCTGTCAACCGAGGCAAAATCACCTCGATCAACAGCAAACTCTCAACTTCACAATCCGCGAAACAAATCCCGACTACGCGCAACCCACGTCACAAGCGCCCATATCGCGAAGCGATTTGGTGCCTGGGCCGATCTTACCGATGCTCAGGTGCCGAGCGAGGCCGATGCTGCGCTGCCTCTGAAGTCGGCTGATGAGCCCATATCCACCGATGCTGCACTGTGCGCGAACGTCCGCACTCATGCACGGTTGCTTTAGTTGATACGCTGTGCTCGGATCAAAGATAGCAGCGGTTTTGTGACAGCAATTATGGAAGGTCTGGGTTGAGTTCTTCAGAGCGGAAATCAGTCATTCTGGCTGCGGATGTCGTTGGATATTCGCAGATGATGGATGAGGATCACGAAATTGCATTAGAGGCTCTCAGAGAGGTTCGCGACAGTATTATCGAGCCAAGTATTTCAACTGGCGGCGGCGTAGTTGTCAAACGGCTCGGAGATGGGTGGTTGGCAGCATTTGAAGCTGGCTCGGACGCGTGCGCGGCGGCACTCAAGATCCAAGAACTCTTAGCAATTGATGGAGCCCCGGCCTTACGCATCGGAATTCACGAAGGGGCGGCCAGCTTTGTCGATGAAGATGTTTTTGGGAGTGGCGTTAATATCGCATCGCGGTTAGAAGCGCTCGCGAAACCGGGCGGCATCGCTATCTCTGAAGTGGTTTTTGCGAATTTGTCGAAGGATCTGCAAGTTTCGTTTGAGAATGCCGGAGCGCGGTTGCTGAAGAACATTGCAGAGCCCGTGAAGGTCTGGGCTTTCGGCGGCATTCCCCCGATCGGGGTCGCGTCTGAACCAACTTCTGTCCTGCTGGAGGGTTTTGTCGAAAGATCATCGTCCAACAACCTTGCCTCGGAAGTCGTGGAATCAACCGCCATTGAGCTCGAAAAGTACCGCTGGCTGCAAATCCACCGACCGGACAACGACGGTGCAACCTCGAAGTACCTTTTGAGCGGCACACTTCGCCGGTTCGGTGAGCGGGTACGGGTCGCGGTCGACCTTTCCGCACGACATGACGGGCGGCGGCTCTGGAGCGAACGATTTGACCGAACCGTTGCAGATGAATTGGAACTCGTGGATGAGCTTAGCGCTGTGCTTGCGCTGCGGATCAGCGCGGAGATCGACGCGCACGAAAAAATGCGGGCCGAGATGCGACCACCAGAACAGTTGAATACTGACGAACTAAGTGCGCGGGCCAATGATCTCATGTCATCAGGCCAGCCTGACGCATTCGACGAAGCCGACAGTTTGCTGACACGGGCTATAGCGCTCGAACCTCGGAACCCCTCGGGGTACATGCAGCAGTCGTTTGTTAGCTACCGCAAGGCAATGAGTGGCGCGTGGCCAGCATACGCGACTCTTGCGGCAGCTTTGCAACCCGCCATGGAAGTCGTTCAGATGGATCCGAAAATGCCAGGTGGCTATGTTATGTTAGCCAGTATTCACGGCATGATGGGAAAAACCGAAGCCGCGCTTGAGGCGGCGTCACAAGTCGAACGCTTGAACCCAAATGCCTGGGGCGCACCGCATGGAAGATCCATTGCGTACACATTTGCGACACCAGAGTGGGCTCGAGTGCACGACCCTGAAGGATTGCAGGCGATCTCGTACGCGGAACGGACTTTAGAGTTGGCGCAATCTTCCAAATTTCGATCTGGACATCTTTTCTTTCTGGGTATTGGTCAGCTTCTGCACGATGCGGCAGATTTGCAGCCAGGCATTTCCACGTTGGAAAGAGCAGCGGGTGCCGTTGGCGCGACTTGGTGGCCAAGCTTGTTTCTCGCTTTAGCTGAATTGCGTCGAGCCAACAGGCAGGTTGCGGAACAGCACCTCGCAGCTGCGCATACGCTGTTTCCAGCACTTTCAATGGCTGCCATCGCCGAAATTTTTGAGCGAAGCCGAATTTGGCCACTTTGGGAGAGGGAACTGGAGCAATTGCCAGACGTAGACTTGTCAACTTAGCTGGTTACTCAAACAATTAAAATGTTCGGCAGTATCTTCCACCAGGGAACAGATAGCTGCGGTGCTTTTACCGGAATCATGTGTACGTCCAAAGCGTCCAACAGCAGCCATTGGTGCGGGCGCAGCGAAAGTCTGAAATGACGGGCCAGCAAGTGTGTCGCGAAGGAGTGGCGCAACGTATGCAGCGTGACTGGCTTGGTGATGGCCGCCGCCTTTGCGGCCTGCTTGAACAGGCGCGAGATCTGGCGTGGCGACAGGTGCTTGCC
>NZ_JASMWN010000075.1:0-2158 GCF_032595355.1 Sedimentitalea todarodis
ACGGGCCGGATTGCGGAAATTGTGCGTGCTCTCGGGGGTGGCGCATGATTTTTCCGTCCATACCATTGGCTGACAGGCGAATGGAACATTCGCCGTGAGGCCGGGTGCGCATTCTGGTGGCGACGCGGGCCGTCGATTTCCGTAAAGGGCACGACGGCCTGACCGCGTTGGTCCAGTCAGTTCTGCGCAAGGATCCGTTCACCCGTTGCCGACAGGTGAATGAAACATTCACCGATAGGGGGACGGTGTTCGTGTTCCGCGCAAAGCGCGCGGACCGCTTGAAGCTGCTCTATTGGGACGGCAGCGGCCTTGTGATGGCGTACAAGCGGCTCGAGGACACAGCCTTCGCCTGGCCCGCGATCAAGGACGGGATGATGGCGTTGAACCACGCGCAATTCGAGGCGCTGTTCGCCGGGCTGGATTGGCGCAAGGTGAAGGCCTTGGACACCCGACCACCAGCTGCGGCGGAGTGAATCAGGGCGTCGAATGCAGCGGTCATGGCTGTGATCATGATCTATAAATCCGCCCATGACCGCCCCTGCCAAACACCTCGACCTGTCCGTTCTGCCGCCGGAATATCGCGCGGGGTTCGAGGCGCAAGCTGCCCGTGTGGCGCAATTGGAGGAGATCAATCAGCGCCAGGAACACCTGATTGCCGAGATGCATCACGCGCTCTACGGAAAGAAGTCCGAGAAGCTGGCCGACGACGACCGGCAGCTGGTCTTTGAGGATCTTGAGGTTGCCCTTGCCGAGGTCGAAGAGAAGAAATCGGAGCAGGCCCCTGGCGACGACAAGCCCAGGCGGAAAAAGGTCGCCAAGCGCAATCGCGGCAACCTGCCCGAGGGATTGCCGCGCATCGAACAGGTGATCGAGCCCGATAGTCTGGACTGCCCATGCGGCTGTGGCGCGATGCACCGGATCGGTGAAGACCGCAACGAGCGGCTCGACATCGTGCCGGCGCAGTGCCGTGTGATCGTGACCGTGCGCCCGAAATACGCCTGCCGCAATTGCACCGACGGCATCACTCAGGCGCCGACGCCGCCCTGGTTGATCGAGGGCGGGCTGCCCACCGAAGGGGCAATCGCGCATGTTCTGGTGTCGAAATACGCGGACCACCTTCCATTGTACCGACAGTCGCAGATCCTGGGACGCTCCGGGGTCGACATTCACCGATCGACGCTGGCGGACTGGATGGGTGTGGCAGGCTTCCATCTCGCGCCTGTCGTAGACCGGCTGGCCGAGCACCTGAAGACGTCCACCAAACTCTTCATGCCCTCTCGGCAGCATGCTTTGCATGCGCCTGCCGGGTAATAGATGAAACGACAGCGCCGGTGTTGGACCCCGGACGCGGGCGCACAAAAACCGGCTACCTTTGGGCACTTGCCCGCGATGACCGCGCTTGGGGCGGCGATGACCCGCCCGGCGTGGTCTATTTTTATGCTCCGGATCGCCGCGGCGAAAACGCCGAAAAGTTCCTGACCGGCTTTGATGGCACGCTCCAGATCGACGGTTACACCGGTTATAACCGGCTGACAAAGCCATCCCGCAAGGGAGGCGAGCCGATCACCGTGGCGTATTGCTGGGCCCATGCCCGTCGCAAACTGAAGGAGGTCTTCGACCGCGACGGATCCGAGATCGCTGCCGAAGGCTTGCGTCAGATCGCCGAAATCTATGCCGTCGAAAAAGACATCCGTGGCACATCCCCCGGCCAGCGCCTGTCCGCCCGACAAGCTCGGTCCGCCCCGCTGGTGGCTGCATTCGGAGACTGGCTGCAGGCACAACGCCTGCGCATCTCGGCCAAAACCCGCCTCGGCGAAAAGCTGGCCTATATCCATAACCACTGGAATGGCTTGCAAATCTTCCTGACGGACGGGCGCGTCGAAATCGAACCCAACAGCGTCGAAAATCTCATTCGCCCGATTGCCCTCAATCGAAAAAATGCAGTATTCGCGGGTCACGATGAGGGCGGCCGGGCCTGGGGCCGCATCGCCTCCCTGATCGAAACCGCAAAGATCAACGGCGTGGAGCCTTTCGCCTACCTGAAATCTACACTCGAAGCCATCGCCGCGGGCCATCCGAAAAACCGCATCGACGACCTGCTCCCCTGGAACTTTCGATCGTCAACCTGAAAGCCCGGTGCCCTCCAGCCGCCGCTTAC
>NZ_JASMWN010000076.1:0-1882 GCF_032595355.1 Sedimentitalea todarodis
CCCGACTCGCTACAACACCAGGGGAAACCAAATTGGCGCGGGATGGAGCAGTCCGGTAGCTCGTCAGGCTCATAACCTGAAGGTCGTAGGTTCAAATCCTACTCCCGCAACCAAATTTACCAACCTTATCAAATGGTTGGAATCCGACAAAAACACTCGCGTATAGTTCGCGCAAAAACGAGTCAACGCCAAGTCAACGTTTGACGAGTCCCCCTTAAAACCGGGGGCTTTTCGCGTTGGGGGTATCCGTCCGGTCTGACTGCCCTGCCTGCGTGATGGAGTGGGTGATAGTGTCCACCATCGATAGTGGACATCTTGAGGTAGGTGATGGCGGGTGACCTGCCCCCCGAAACTTCCCTCGTTCTGATGTAGAGTTTGCTCAACCTTTGTATGCGGTGTCTGGAACCCACCTTCCTGAGTTTGGTGTGATTTGAGGTTCAAGGCCTGTTGGATGACAGGAGGTGAGTTTCTCAAAGGTCTGGGTGTCGAAGTCTCAGTTATGCAGGTCACTGGGACCGCATCATGGAAGCCATCGCCGACGCTGATAACGTCGATACGGTCATGGTCCCCTCTCATTGATTGCTTTGCAATCAACTGACGGGCAATGGACGGCACGACGATCCGTGCCCATCATTCTGCCACCACGCTCAAAAAAAGACCCGCGCCGGTGTTTAGGTCGTTCTCGAGGCGGATTAGGAACGAAAATTCATGCGCTTACCAATCAAGACGGGTTGCCAATCCGATATGAATTGACTCCCGGCCAAGCCCATGACGCGCCGCCGTGCAAGACGCTCTTGGACAACTTGCAACCTGGCCAACATGTATTGGCGGACAAGGCATATGACGCAGATTGGATCAGGGACATGATCTGGGAACAGGGGGCAACCGACGTGATCCCTCCCAAGGCCAACCGCAAACTATCCGCCGAATTTGACGCTGAAATCTACCGACAGCGCAACAAGATCGAGCGCTTCTTTGGCAGACTGAAATCCTCCTTCCGCCGCATCGCAACCCGATACGAGAAATCATCACGAAACTTCCTGTCGATGATCAAACTGGCGTCGGTCAGGCTATGGATCGAGTTTTATGAGTCCGCTGCCTAGCTATCGATTCTCATCCTCTCAAGAATGGAGAGCGATTCAGTATTGCCATAGGCGGCGCTCCTGTGTAATCAGCCTGCCATCGGACCACAGCTTCATAATACACACTTGCAACTTTGTGAGTTTGTTGGAGCTGGTTTCCCAAAGTCGTTGATCTCAACGACGCGCCCCTATAGCTCAGCTGGTAGAGCAACTGATTTGTAATCAGTAGGTCCGCGGTTCGAGTCCGTGTGGGGGCACCAATTTACACAGCAAAAACAACGACTTGTGCTTTTGAGATCGGCCAGATAGCGATGCATACTGCGCTGAATACAGTATAAGTACAGAAATTGAGTCGACCTCCGACGTTATCTTCAAAGGTTGCTCTGAATCCAGCGTTCGCTAAGGGATCGGTTGGCTACTAGGTATCCAGCAGAACTTCCCGAATAATCCTGCCGCGCGTGGCACGGGTTGTCCGGTCGTTGGTGGATTGAAGTGTGGCGCGGAGGTAGTCGCCTACATTGCCGACTGGTGCGTCATCACTTTCGCGCAACTGGTTCACTTGGTCAAAGAAGTCGCCAAGCCTTTGCCCTGATGCTGCGGGCTCCAGGGCATCATTGTCTCTATGCAGTACACGATCAACTTCCACGAACAGAGTATAGAAATCGGCCTTTTCCATGCCCTGAATCGCCCCGGGTTTGTCGGAGACCTATAGCTTCATTTCACGCGACCATATCGAGCACGTCGCGCTGTGCATAGAAGTTGTCTTCGGCCTCTGCTGGGGGGATGTTTCCGATGGGGCC
>NZ_JASMWN010000077.1:0-1778 GCF_032595355.1 Sedimentitalea todarodis
TCAACAACAGACGTCTACTCGGCCCCATCGGAAACATCCCCCCAGCAGAGGCCGAAGACAACTTCTATGCACAGCGCGACGTGCTCGATATGGTCGCGTGAAATGAAGCTATAGGTCTCCGGTGAAACCGGGGCGATTCATAACCTTCAAACGTACTCACTGCACATTGGCCCGATTTTGCGTATCTACTCGCACCGGCTGGAACATCAGCAAGGGAGTATTGAACCGGGCAAGCTCGCCAACTTTACCATCCTTGCGGACAACCCGGTGACGATTGATGCAGCCAAGCTCAAGAATATCGAGGTTTGGGGAACGGTCATGGAAGGCCGAAAGCTTCCTGTCGGATACGAGAAGACCCAAAAGGCTTCGCTATATCCAATGCCAGACGGGGCTGACAAGGTAGAGTTTTCACGTGCCGCCGTAGAGCACACCGTAAGCGCTATTCATGCGCACGTTTAGCGTTGCAAACATGATCCACGACACTCTCAAACCCGGGAGGAACCAATTTCGCAAATGGCCCGTAAGGAAACGAAAATGACTATTTTGATGAAACTGTGACTCTGTTGCGTAAATCGGGTGGCGGCCATGCCTCCCCTTTCCCCGGACACACTTATCCCACGGCCTCTGTGAGGGGTATGCCGAGTGTGGTGAAGCCGTTCATAACGGCAACGCGAACCTGAAGTTCGGCGACTTGGCAGTCAGGGCGTCTTGCCATCAGGCGTTGGCCCAGCAGTTTCATGCAATGCATCTTCGTCTCGACGCGACTTCGGCGGTGGTAGCCACTCCATTTCCGCCAGAGTGCCCGTCCGAGGTATTTCGTTGCCCGAAGGGCATCGTTGCGCGCAATCGCTCCCGCCGTGTCGGGCTTCCAGGGTTTTGCGTTCTTGCGCGGCGGGATCACGGCATTTGCCCCACGGTCAGCCCCTCTCGTGCATGTAAACATGCACTGCCGGGCAGTGGATGGCATTGTGACACTTACGGGTGTCGTAGGCACCGTCTGCGATGACACTGTCGATCTCCTGATCGGGCGGGATCTGGTCGAGCAGTTCCGGCAACATGGGTGCATCGCCGATATCGCTGCCGGTGAACTCGACCGCTCGGATTTCCGGTGTTTTCTCGTCGATCCCGAGGTGAACATTGCGCCAGACGCGGCGTTTGGAGCCGCCATGCTTGCGGGCATTCCACTCCCCTTCGCCCTGGACCTTGATCCCGGTGCTGTCCACTGCCCGGCAGTGCATTGCGCAGCAATGTCACGAGAGGGAATGAGCAGGTGTAACGGCCCCCGTGAACTCCGATACGGGATGTTCACGGCCAGGGTCTTCTACCGGCAGGACACCGTGCTGAAGTCCGGCACCAACCAGTCCTGCCCGCTCAATTGCAAAAAGCTCTCGACGAAGCCGGTCGTCTGCCTGAGCGCCATGCCGAACGGAACCTTCATCGACAGGCATGTCTGGATCGCGGCGTCGCTAAAGGTGGGCTGTCGGCCACGCTTGCCGGTCGGCTTGGCCTCCCACGTCATCTTGGGATCGAACCAGCCTTACGGCGATTGCCTGCAATCGCCTACCGGCCAAAGGATCATCAGCGAGCCCCGGCGCTTGAGCGCTTCGTTTTAGGCCCGCCAGTTCTGGATCTTGTAGGTCGGGGGTGTTGGTCTGCTCATACTACGCGACTCCCGTCCGTAATCGTTTTCTGATGGCCAACTTCGTACCGAAGATCGGGGTGTTTTCGTTTGCTCTGAGACGGCGGCGCAGCTCATCGAAACCAGTCCTGAACCAGGA
>NZ_JASMWN010000078.1:0-1698 GCF_032595355.1 Sedimentitalea todarodis
TCTCAATGAGGGTGTAGGCGATGGCAGCGGCGTCACCGCCGCCTTTCGATCCCATGAACAGGTAATTTTTGCGCCCTAAGGTCACAGGTCTGATTGATCGCTCGCAGATATTGTTGTCCAACTCCAGCTTGCCATTTTCGAGATACGCACGTGCTTTGGGCATGCGGCCGAGGGCGTAGCGGATAGCTGCCGCCAGCGTCGATTTGCCAGAGATCTTGGGGAGTTGCAGCGCGAGCCATGCCTCCAGGTCATCAAAGACCAGCTTTGCCTTGTCCTGTCGCAGCGCGACGCGCGCGTCATCGGACTTATAGCGCGCCTCTTTTTCCACCGCATAGAGGGCAGCGATGCGCTTGATCGCCTCCTCGGCAATGGCAGACCCTTCGCTTTCATAGATATCGACGAACTTGCGGCGCACATGCATTGCCCGACAGGCGATTTGGCGAGGCCAAATCTGCCGTAAGGGACCATGCAGGCCTGCTCGCTGGCGCGATCTGCCTCGAACAGGCCATTGAACCCGGTGAAGCCATCCATTGCCCGGCAGGCGCATCCGCAGGATGCTGCCGAGAGGGGGCGTGGATTACGCCATTGTATCCATTGAGATGGGATGCGGGGTGCTCGCCCTTCCGGTCCACGCTGAACTGATACCACACGCAGGGCGGCGCTTGCCCGCACCAGGGGTGTTCATCGCGCACATAACTCCAAAGGCGCGCTGTTTGCGCCTTGCCCTTGGCCTGCAACTTGACGGGTGTATCATCCACTGCCCGGCAGTGCATGTTTACATGCACGAGAGGGGGCGAACAAGGCAGGACCGGCCCGAACCAACTTGCCGATATGGGTGGCCAGAGGTTCCAGCAGCGCTGTTGATCGCCGCACCCAACCTCTCGGGACATTGCTGCGCAATGCCCTGCCGGTCAGTGATCGGTCAGCGTGGAGCGGTGCAGATCGACCTTGTCGCGGGCATAAATCTCGGACTGGCGGTATAATGGCAGGTGGTCGCAATACTTGCCGACCAGAACATGGGCCAACAGACCCGGGCCTGGACGTCCGCAGGTGATCGGGCGCGGGTGATCGGGCGCGAGGGCAGTTCGGCCTGCGCAAAAGCTTCGCAACAGGTGCAGGTCATGCGCGGCCGCACGATCCGTTTCACCACAAAATGGCCGGGGACGTATTCCAACTCTTCTGTCACGTCTTCGCCGAGCTGCTTGAGCGCGCCACCGCAATCGCCGCAGGCATTACCCGGCGACAGGATTTCTTCCTGACGCTCAAGGTGATCGGGCAGCGGCGCACGATTGTGGGTGCGCCTGGCTGGGGCATCTTCATAGGCGTCGGTTTCCGGCGCCGCCCTTTGCGCAGCGGACGACACGGCAATCTCGGCGTCTTCCTGTAGATCAAACGCCAGCTGATCCATGGCCTCGGATTTGCTGCCAAAACGGGCCTTGCGATGTGCCGCCAGTTCCTTTTTCAGATTCTCGATCTGATAGGCCTGTGACTTGATTTCCGCCGCCATCAACTCGCTGACAGCGCGCAGTTCGGTCGGGTCATCAGGCAGGGATTTGAAGGTTGTGGGCATGCGAAATTCATATCCGTCCGGCCCTCTGAACGGAACGTAAAATGCACCAATCCCTATATCTTATTGGACTATCCGACCTGCAATGGCCGCCATGTCCGTTGTGGCATCCGCCAGTCTATTCCTTCCAG
>NZ_JASMWN010000079.1:0-1426 GCF_032595355.1 Sedimentitalea todarodis
CAAAATTTGGCTCAGTTAGTGGCTGGGCTGTTTTGAAAGAGGACGTATTCATGAAACTAGGCAAGCTTGCTCGTAATTTGCTCAGCAACAGCGCACCAACTCTTTTGGCGGCTCTGGCATTGCCGCCACCCTTCAATGTGATTGCCAGCGGTGTTGTTTCGAGTGCTCTCGAAAAATACGCCCCCGCACCGAAAACCGTCGACGACAGCGGCATCAAGCCTGAACTGGACCCGACCACACTCGAGGGCATTATCGAGCAGAACTCAGAAGTGCCAGATTTTGCCGTGGCGCTGCGCCAGGCGGAAATAGAACTTCAGCGCTATGAGATCGAAACAGGGTTGCGTTTTCAGGAGATTGAGTTGGAAGATCGCAAGCGCGCGAGCGAGTTGCACGTATCGGCCGGTATCGGAGATCAGGCCTTTGATGCGGGGATGAAGCTGGTTTACATTGCGCTTGGTGGCCTCCTGATACTCACCATTGGGCTCCTCCTCATTATCGGCGGCTTATGGTCGCCACCGGTAGATCAGACCGACCTGACAATCGCCGCTTTTGGCGTGATCGGCACTGCGGTCGGATTTGTTAACGGTCTGGCCAATAATGTGGTGTCCTTTTATTGGGGAAGCAGTCAGGGCTCGAAAGACAAATCAAAGGAGATGAGTTCGAATCTCCGCGAACTTGGTAGTCAACTCACGAAAGCTTCCGCACAAGCCGAGGCGCAGCGGGTGCGGCTAGCGCCGCCAGCGTCAGCCTCGCCTACTCCGTCCATTCAGCCTCGTGCGCAGTTGATTTCCCCAGCACAGACCAACGCCACCTCTGAAGCTGCGACACCGGCCGGGTTCGGCATTGAAGATGTTCTCCCATTGCTCACCGAACCACATTCGCATTTCCCCGAAAGCGTCTCTTGGAGGCTCGTGGAGGACGGTATCGCGGTAGAAGGTGCACCGGCTGCACGCACGAACGGTGAACCGAAGACGATCAAGCGCATATGGGAGCAGTTCGGGAGCCATTGTCAGGACTGGGCCCGCAGCTACAGAGTACCAGTAGAGCTGATCGTCGCTACCATCGCGACCGAAACCAATGGAAAACGCGATGCGCGGCGTTTTGAGCCACACCTGAACGAGGAGAGTGTTGGCCTCATGCAGACATTGGTCAGCACCGCGAATTTCGCTCTTGGCCGGGATTCGATAAAGGGCGACGACTTGCTTGACCCATCGCTTTCTATTGAAGCCGGCACGGCCTATATCGCGATGCAACGCAACGAGACTTCGTTCGACCCGCCGTTGGTGGCTGCGGCCTACAATGCGGGTTCAATCCGCAAGGAAGCCGCGCAGGCCAACAGATGGCGGCTTGTCTGCTTTCCCAAAAACACTGGGCGACACGTGACGAAGTTTGTAGAATGGTTCGGTGATGCGATGCGTGTAAGCGC
>NZ_JASMWN010000080.1:0-1411 GCF_032595355.1 Sedimentitalea todarodis
AGCGCAGCGAAAACTCACTTCTCTAATCGGGCGTTTGGGTCAAGTTTATTTCATCTTTTGATTTCCGTGCTGTAGGGATCATTGTCTCTCATCCGGGTCACACTTCTCTTCGCAGTCATTGTTGGCCCGGTTCGGTTGGGCCGCTGCATGCATGTGTCGGATTGGGTGTGGAGCGCCCCACTTAGTCTCGCGCTTCAAGTTGCGCAGTGAGCTTTTTCGGCGTCATCCACAGACCTCGTCCGGTGAGGGACGATCCCGTCTATGATCATTGAAGGGGCTTGGTCAGATCATGCTGCTCCCCTCAATGGTTCATGACGGAACTCGGTGCCATCTGCCCAGATACGGTGCATTATGACAGCTAACTTTCTTGCGACGGCCACAACGGCGCGGCGGCGACCTTTCCTGCGCATTAGCCGCAGACCCCAACTCTTGATTTCGGAGCTCGCGACAGAGCGCATCATCATGGCGTTTGCGGCGCTGTAAAGTGTTGCTCGAACATCAGAGTCTCCTGCTTTTGAGATGCGTCCCGGGTTATCCATTTCACCGGATTGGTATCGTCGCGGCGTAAGCCCAAAATGTGCAGCCACTGTACGTGAGCTGGTAAAGCGCGATGGATCATCAACGGCCGCACGGAACGTTAGGGCAGCGATCGGACCAACTCCGGGGATTGCCATAAAGCGCATGCAGGCCTCGTCTCGGCTGGCCGCCTGTTTTACGCGTCTGTCAAGCTCGCGGTAGGTTGTGTAAAGCACGGCCCGTGCATCAAGCAAAGGTAGGAGCGCAAGGGACAAATCAGGGTCGGCTTCGATCAAGGGTCGCACCCGTTCATCAAATGACCCTTGGTCGACACGAGAGGGAAGTCGGATCCCAAATATCTTGAACAAACCTCTGACCTCGTTGGCCAAATCAATGCACTTCTTCTGGATCGCTTTGCGACTACTCAAAAGCGCCCGAAGCGCGTGGGCCTCACGGCTCTTGATGTAAACTGGGCTGAACCAGCCAGAGCGGAGCACCTGTGCAATCCCGCGTGCATCGGTTTTATCAGTCTTGTTGCGCATCGCTGACAGCGCCGCATTCACCTGGCGCGCCTCCATGCAAACAACGTCAAAACCAGCGGCGCGCAGCCCACCAAACAAATGTTGGCTCATCGGCCCTGCTTCAAAGCCAATGCGCAGCTCGGCGGCTGAAATAGCCCGCAAACATTCGATGATGTCTTCAATCTCGCATGCAACAGAGTGCTCGAAGATCAGCTTGCCATCTGCATTGATCACGCAAACCGCGACAGTCCTCAGTGATACATCTAGTCCAACATAGTAATCCATTTTGTCCTCCTCAAATTGCAAAAACTTCTGCAACTCTATCAAGAACCTGACCCATCATCATGGTCAGCCCGATTACCCATGCTAAGTCC
>NZ_JASMWN010000081.1:0-1111 GCF_032595355.1 Sedimentitalea todarodis
CCGCACGCAACAGATCACCGGTCGAAAGTTGCACGAGGCCAAACTCCTCCTCAAGCATCCGGGCCTGCGTCCCCTTGCCAGCACCCGGAGGCCCCAGCAGGATCAATACAGCAGCGGTTGTCATATCGGTCACTCCTTCAGCATATTGAGAAAATCGATCACAATTGGTCGCTGTGTCTGCCCTCAGCCTTTGAGTTCCTCGATCGTCTTGTCGACTTCCGATTTGATCACGTCGTAGGCCTGGTTGTTTGCATCGCGCGCGGCATCGGACAGTTCGGTCATGATTTCGAGGGCGCGGGTTACGGCCTGTTGATAGGATGCGGCGATATCTTCGGGCGAGCCGGATTTCAGCTGGTCTGCCGCTTCCGAAGTCACATCACGGAAAATCTGCATCTGCTTTTCCATCAGGTCGCGATAGGACGCGGCTGCAGCCTGGTTCGCCTTTGCAACGGCGTCAAATTTGTCCCTGGCCTTCTGGATCGTATCCTGGGCGTCCACCTGGCCCGGCTTGACGCCAAATTGTGCCATCATCGCCTGCGGGTCGAACATTTTCGAGACATTCGCGGGATCGAACAACTTCATGAAATCCGCGTAGTTGTCGGTAGGTTCTTTCTTTGCCATCTTCATTGCCCTCGTTGAGTATTGAACATTGCTGCAACTTCATGCACAGGGCCGGTCGCATGTCTTAGGTCGGGGCCCCGCGCTGTTTCACTCAGCCTTCGAACTTGAATGAAACGCTCACTTTTGTGCGAAAGGCTTTGACCTTGCCATTCTCGATCACCATGTCCTGAGAAACCACTTCGGCGACGCGCAAGTCGCGCAAGGATTGACCCGCACGCTCGACTGCGGCGCGCCCGGCATCGTCCCAGGATTCGGTGCTCGTTCCGACCAACTCGACGACCTTGTATACGCTGTTACTCATGGCTCTTCTCCTCGTTGTCTGGCGCGGATTGCGCCTGGCTGCCGCCTACGCCGTGATTGGCGTGGCGGGGTCTCTGTTGGACTACTTTCGTTTTTTTGGTGGCATGAGGTCTGTGATTGTGCCTTCGAACATTTCTGCTGCGAAATTGATGGTTTCGCTCAGGGTCGGGTGGGGGTGGATTGTGTGGCC
>NZ_JASMWN010000082.1:0-1052 GCF_032595355.1 Sedimentitalea todarodis
TCGTTGATCTTCAGGGTCATGGTTGTGTGTCGGCCCGCGCCATTGACGCGGTAGTTCTTGACCTTGAAGGTCACGCTGCCCGTATCGAACCGGATCAGGCGACTGTTGGATATCGCGATGCCCCTCTCATGGTTTGTAAACAAACCACTGCCGGGCAGTGGGATGGGTGTAGCGTGATAAGTAGGCCAGTACCGCTTTGGGCCCGGCGAAGGGTTCCTTAGCATAGACGACCCAGTCGATATTGCGCAGTGGTACCACCACGCGTCTACTACACACTTCACGAAGCATCGATCCGGTGGGATTGCTCGCTCGCCGACATTGCCGGCTGGGCCTCTGTCGGGCGGTTCGAGATCGTTACCGCACTTGAACCGGTCATTCAGGGCTCTCGGATGGTCGCTGGTTTTGTCGCCGTCTCTGTCACCGACATTCTGCAGATGTTCCGGCGTTGCGGTACCGGGCCAACAAGCCGCCCCCTGAAGCGGGTTCGTCCGCTGGGGGAGGAGGAATGGGTTCTGATCACTGATCCTGAAGAACGTATTGAAGTCTCCCTCGAAGACCTGCTGATAATGGCTGATGAGGTTCGAAGGTTCGAGACGGACTGTGATCTGCTGCGACGCCCAGCGCCGCAGATCGGATCTGCCGCGAAGTATGATTGGGACAGCATGTACATCACGCTCATTCAGCGTGTGCACGACTATGGTGTGCCGGAAACTCAGGCGGAATGGGTCGGCGAAGTGCAGGACTGGTTCGTTCAGACGTCGGAGAGTGGCGAGGTGCCTGACGAACGCACCATCCGCCGGCGGCTGACACCGATCTGGAAAGCGCTGCGCGGTTCGGGATAGCGGGGAGTGTGCCGCCCCTGCGAAATACAGAAAAAAAGTACGGGAACCGGACTTTTGCGGCCAGTAAAATTCGACCGACATGCTGTTCAGGCACTAAATCGCTTCGCGATATGGGCGCTTGTGACGTGGGTTGCGCGTAGTCGGGATTTGTTTCGCGGATTGTGAAGTTGAGAGTTTGCTGTTGATCGAGGTGATTTTGCCTCGGTTGAC